>JADFAM010000055.1 GCA_015665265.1 Flavobacterium sp. | reverse complement strand
GAACATTTTTACCAATCTGAGCACAACTTCCTACAGTGGCCCATGTGTCTACCATAGTTCCTTTGTCTACGTATGCACCAATATTAACATAACTAGGCATTAAAATTGTTCCAGGTGCTATAAAGGCACCATGTCTAGCTACCGCATTTGGAACTACTCTTATTCCTCTAGATTCAAAATTTCTTTTTAGTGGAATTTTATCATGATATTCAAATATACCAGCTTCTAAGGTTTCCATTTTTTGAATAGGAAAATACAAGACTACTGCCTTCTTTACCCACTCATTAACTTGCCAATCCGTTTGATTAGGCTCTGCAACACGCAGAGATCCAACATCTAACAAATTAACAACTTCTCTAATAGCTTTGACAGTTCTTTCTTCTTTTAAAAGAGATCTGTCTTCCCAAGCTTGTTCAATAATTTCTTGTAACAATTTCATTAAATTAATTATGTCGAATTTGATTCGATTTATCAGTTAAAATATGTTACAAATATAACACACATTGCAGCTCTTTATTGCGAAGATACATTTTTTAAACAAAAAAAAATATCATGTTTAAAATCGCTATTTTTGCATTAAATAAATAGGTATGCCTAGAATTTTAGCTATTGATTATGGAGAAATTAGAACAGGAATTGCTGTTACTGATGAACTACAAATTATTGCTTCTGGATTAACAACTGTTAAGACAGATGAGCTAATCAAATTTTTAATTGATTACACTAAGAAAGAACGTGTTGAACTGTTTATTATTGGAAAACCAAGGCAGATGAACAATACAGATAGCGAAAGCGAAAAACATATTCTTAGTTTTTTAAAACATCTTAAAAATTCTATACCTACTATACCAATTATAAGGGTTGATGAGCGATTTACATCTAAAATGGCTGTACAAACAATGATAGATAGCGGGTTAAAAAAAAAACAACGAAGAAATAAAGGGTTAGTTGATGAAATTAGCGCAACTATTATTCTTCAATCCTATTTATACAGTAAATAAGTTTTCTACATATTCCTTTCTTCGTATTTTTGCCAAAAATTTATAAACCTTTATGATTTTACCTGTTGT
>JADFAM010000044.1 GCA_015665265.1 Flavobacterium sp. | reverse complement strand
GTCCGATAGTTTTGTAAAAGATGTAAACGAGCATGTCCATTTGCATCAACAAATTATAGTTAAAGTTTTGGAGGTCGATGTTCCTAGAAAACGAATTCAATTGAAATTACACAAACAAAGTTAATTAACTAGTTCTAAAATGTTTAATTATTTTATTTGAATATCCGTAATATATCATAATTTATAAAAAAGCATTATTTTAGAGTAAAAATAAGGTGATGAATATTTTTAGTTTTACAGCGAATTTTGGAGACGAGCAAGCTTGTATCTATCATTTTAAGTCAGAAAGAGATAAACAAGGAGTTGTTTGTAAATGTGGTCATACAGAGCATTATTGGATAAAGAGTAGATTAAGCTATGAGTGCAAGAAGTGTCGCAAACGTATGACCTTAAAGAGCGGTACTATTATGCAAGATTCTAACCTTCCGTTTTTGGTTTGGTATAAGACTATATTTTTGCTAACAGCTACCAAGAAAGGTTTTTCATCTAAAGAGATCCAAAAGCAATTAGGCTTAAAAAGATATGAGCCTGTATGGGCAATGGTTCATAAGTTGCGTAAAGCGATGGGTAATAGAGATGCACGCTATACTTTAGAAGGTATGATTGAAATGGATGAGGGATATTTTACAATAGAATCTTCTGAAATAGAACAATCTAAAGGAGTTAGAGGTCGTGGTGCAGCAGGAAAAAAGAACGTTGCTATTATGGCTGAATCTACAGTGTTAGAAGATGCTAAGACTGGCAAAGTAGAAAGGCAAGCTCGCTACTTTAAGGCAAAAGTATTGAACACGCATCAAGCTAATGAGATTAATCATTTGGTAGATGAATCAATAGATGAAAAAAGCATTGTATTTACTGATAAAAGTACCTCTTATGTAGATATCGCAGATTTTGTTGAGTTACACGTTACTGAAAAATCAAATGAACAAACCACTAAAGAAACCTTGAAATGGGTACACATTACTATCAGTAATGCAAAAAGGAATTTATTAGGTAATTACCATAAAATCAAAGGAAAATATCTACAGTTATATCTCAATGAATTTATTTACAAGCTTAATCGTAGATACTTCGG
>JADFAM010000121.1 GCA_015665265.1 Flavobacterium sp. | reverse complement strand
CAAGAACTATTTATTGGAATGTTAAAAAATTTGAGGAAGATGAAATAAAAAATCAGTCTACATATTGGCTAGTTTTTGAATTAATCTGGAGAGATTATTTTAAATACATCTCACTTAAACATGGTAATGATATTTTTAAAATTGGAGGCATCCTAAATAAAAAATACTCATGGAGTAACAATCATCATCAAATAGATAGATGGATTCAAGGGGAAACTGATGATAATTTTGTAAATGCCAACATGATCGAATTAAAAAGAACTGGTTGGATGAGTAATAGAGGAAGACAAAATGTTGCTTCTTATTTTGCTAAAGAGTTGAAACTAGATTGGAGAATTGGCGCAGCTTACTTTGAGTCTAAGCTATTAGATTTTGATGTTCACAGTAATTATGGTAATTGGATGTATACATCAGGAGTTGGTAATGACCCCAGAGATCGGAAATTTAATACCCAGCTTCAAGCCGAAAGATATGATCCTTCATTTTCGTACAGAAAATTATGGCTTCAACAAACACTATTTTAATATATGAAAACAGTTGCATTAGTTTTCCCAAACCAGCTCTTCGAGCTTACACCTTTCAAAGATTTAAAATGTGAGTTGTATGTGGTAGAGGAATTTTTATTTTTTAATCATTATAAGTTTCATAAACAAAAAATTTCTTTTCATAGAGCCACCATGAAGAGTTATTCAAGTTACCTCACCTCACTAGGTTATAAAGTTTCTTACATCAATGCTACTTCTGAACTTTCTGATGTTAGAAAATTAATTCCAACACTCATTAAAAACGGTTTAGAGGAGTTACATATTATTGAACCCAATGATAATTGGCTAGAAAAACATATAAAAAATACTTCAAAAGATATTTCAATTACATGGTATAATAACCCTTTATTTATTAATACTAAAAATGAACTTGATACATTTTTTAGTTCTTCAAAAAAGAAATTTTTTCAGACCTCTTTTTATAAGCAACAACGAATAAAAAGAAATATCTTAATGTCTAATGGAGAACCAGTAGGGGGAAAATTAACTTTTGATTCGGAAAACAGAAAAAAATATCCAAAAAATAAAAAACCACCTATAATTAACTTTCCAGAGAAAACACCATATCATTTAGAAGCTGAAGAGTATGTTAACAACCATTTTGATTCTCATTACGG
>JADFAM010000012.1 GCA_015665265.1 Flavobacterium sp. | reverse complement strand
TGCAATATTAGTAAGTTGGTCACTACAAAATGTTCAGTCTAATGTTGAGTTGGGTGCAGCTGGTATTAACTTTTGCAATGGCACAGATGCAAAACTTAGACTAATTGATAATTATAGTTGGATTATCACTGATGATGGTTATAGTTGTCCAACTGCTAGTGTAGATGACAAAAACCAATTAGACATTTCAATTTATCCAAACCCTACATCAGATATAGTATACATAGACGGTAATTACACTCAATTAAAAGTGGTTGTATATGATATACTAGGAAAGCAAGTAATAAATAAGTCTATTACAAATAGCATAGATATTAGTCAATTAGAAAAAGGAGTTTACATCTTACAACTTTCTGATGGTGTTAAACTAACTACACAAAGAATTATAAAGAATTAAATAAGACAGACTTTAAAACATAACCCTTACAGAAATGTAGGGGTTTTTTTATTGGATAAACTAGTAATTTAAAAGAGTGTTTTAAGTGTATGCATATTTGTACATTTTGCCCCGAAGTGCTTTAAGAGTAGTTCAGACCATTTTGTACATTTTAGTAAATTATATTAGTTAACCAATCGGATGTATTTTTATATTTTCAAAATTGATTAGTCGGTTTATAGTAAAAAGATATTTGACTATTTCATATATTTGATAAAAAACTATTTACAATGAAAAAACTATTTATAATTTTAGTAAGTCTATTAGTAACAGCAAGTGTTTATTCTCAAACATATAAAATAGATACCTATTATCCTGAATTAGGTGGTTATGTCATTCAATTCTATGATGCTGATCACACACACGGCTTAGTGATTCCGGCAGAAGACCAAGGTACTCATACAGATTGGAAAGGAGCTAATAGTTTAATTAGTAATGCTGATAATTATAATTCTGATGGGGCTAAATTTAATGATTGGCGCTTACCTTTGGCAAGTGATATCAAAATTATGTGTGAAGCTTATGCAAGAAATAATTTGAAAGGAATTAATTTTGCAAACCTATGGCTTGATGGTTACTGGACTCGTGAAGAAAATGTTGGGTATTGGATTTCTTGGATGACAGGCTCAGGAAATTTCGATGACATTAAGTGTGTGGATCAAAGAATAGTAGGTAAAGAAACTTTAATAAATGTGCGTGCTGTTCGGAATTTTTAGTTATTTATCAATTTATCAATTTAATTAGATTATAAACCCTTACTGAAATGTAGGGGTTTCTTATTGGATAAACTAGTAATTTAAAAGAGTGTTTTAAGTGTATGCATATTTGTACAATTTGCCGTGACGCTTCTTTAAGAGGTGTCATTCGAGTTTGTACATTTTAGTAAAGTAATTTAGTT
>JADFAM010000017.1 GCA_015665265.1 Flavobacterium sp. | reverse complement strand
TTTTACATACAAATTTTTAATTTCCGCAATGATGTGTATTACATTATTTGATTTGATGTGATACTCTTCTATAAATTTCATTTCCATTTGAACTGGAGAACCTTTTACAAAAGGGGCAATGCAATCATTGTAATATTCATCTTCTAGTGTAGTGATATCAAATTCTGATATTGCTTCTTCATATTTTGCTGATGTGTGATGGGCATCTTCTATAATGTCTTCAAAAATATGATTAATGGTAAATACACCAGATTCAAGGATGTTTTTGTAAGTATCTCTTGGAACTGTTGTTGGTCTTAAAATAAATCCCAGAGTAGGGGGGTTAGAACCCAAATGGGTTACAGAACTAAAAACAGCTACATTAGTGATTCCTTCTTTAGAAATTGTTCCTATTAGGTTAGCAGATTTATAGCCTGAGCATGAATTGATTAAGTTAATTTTCTTAATCTTTTCAAGGTCATTTATTTGATCTCTGGTATAATGCATTTATAGTTTTTTGTAATTATTAATTTTAATTTTATTAGCCTTTAAGTCGAACATTAAATTATAAAGACCAAAGAAAGTTCTATTAATATAAATAAAATGTTTTGAACCTCGGTTTCCATTCATTTTTCTCAATTCAGTACTCTTACTGTATCTTTCTCCAAGTTCTGTGATTTTATTAAAAAATTCAGGGTCAGAAAAATCAAATACATCTTGATTAAATGGTTTTGTAAACAGACTTAATAATTCATGAAATAAATCTTTGAAAAATATAATTTCTTCATTTGAGTCGTCTTCTCTTAAAATTTCTAATTCATACAGTTTTTTTGTAAAAAATTCTGGATTCTTTAAGTTGTCCTCAACTGCTAATTCAAAATAAGGTATATAAAATTCTGTAGGGATTGATTTCATACAGCCAAAATCTAAGGCTATTAAATCACCCTCTTTTGATACTAGAAAATTACCTGGGTGTGGGTCTGCATGAACTTTTCTTAGGTTATGAAGCTGATGCATGTAAAAATCCCATAATGCCTGACCGAGTTTATTTGATAACTCTATATTACTATTATACGCAGTAAATTCAGACAGATGTTCACCTTTCATCCAGTCCATAGTTATTATTCTATCTGATGAAATTTCTGGATAATAGTTTGGAAATTTTAAGTTTGGAATATGCTTACATTTTTCCACAATTTCTTTACTTTGATCTAATTCAAGCAAATAATTTGTTTCTTCTACCAATTTATCTTCTACTTCCTTAAAATATTTATCAGAGTCTTTACCTCTGATGTTAAACATTTTGACAGCTATTGGTTTTACAAGGGATAAATCTGATGCTATACTATCTGCAACACCAGGATATTGAATCTTTACAGCTAGTTTTTTTCCATATTTTTCAGCTGCATGAACTTGGCCGATACTT
>JADFAM010000011.1 GCA_015665265.1 Flavobacterium sp. | reverse complement strand
TAGTTAAATCGCTTTCAAAATCTGAAAAAAGGCAATTTAAATTGTATGTAGGAAGATTGGGGGTAAATACTGATTCTAAGTTTTTAAATTTATTTAATTTTTTAGACAAAGCTACTACATATGAAGAAATTTCAATTTTAGAGAAAAGCGGAATTAAAAAACAACAATTAGCCAACGTAAAAGCGCATTTGTACAAGCAGATTTTAATCAGTTTAAAATTGAGCCCCTCTCATCAAAATGTACGTTCTCAAATTAGAGAGCAACTAGATTTTGCTTCGATTTTATACCACAAAGGATTGTACAAACAAAGTCTTAAAATTCTTGAAAAAGCTAAAGAATTTGCTATTTTGAATGAAGAAAAAAATCTTGCATATGAAGTCGTTGAACTAGAAAAAGTTATTGAATCTCAGTATATTACAAGAAGTATAAGTAATAGGGCTGATGAATTAACAATACAAGCCAAAGAGTTAAGTGCCTTAAATGTACTGGCTAGTAAGTTATCTAATTTATCACTTCAACTTTATGGTATAATTTTAAAATCTGGGTACGTTAAAAATGAAGAAGAGAATAATTATATTAAAGATTATTTTTACAAAAGATTGCCTATGTATAATATAACTCAAATGGGTTTTAGAGAAAAGCTGTGGCTATATAAAGCTCATTTATGGTATAGTTTTTTAACTCAAGATTTTTTAAATTGTTATAAATATGCATCAAAATGGGTGACCTTGTTTTATGAGAATCCCATAATGATTAATTCACATCCAGTATTTTTTTTAAAAGGGAATAATTATTTATTGGAATCTTTATTTTTTATCAGAAGAAAAAAACGTTTTGAAAAAACACTTCTAAGTCTTGAAAAAATTATTACAAGTGATGGATTTCCTAAAGATAACAATATAGAGGCCCTAAGTTTCTTATATATAAATCTTCACAAAATTAACTTATATTTTACAGACGGTAACTTTGACGAGGGTTTAAGGATTATTCCTAAAATTGATTCGCAACTGGTTTTATTTAAAAATAGAATTGATGAACACCATGTGATGACCTTTTATTACAAGTTTGCAAGCATGTATTTTGGTTCAGGAGACAATGATACGTGTATCCTCTATTTAGATAAAATTATTTCGAATAAATCATTATCTATGAGACAAGACTTGTTGTGTTTTTCTAGAATCTTAAACTTATTTGCACATTACGAGGCTGGTTATGACTATCATATTGATACTTTACTTAAAAGTACGTATAAGTTTTTGCTTAAAATGAATGATTTACATGAGGTTCAAAAAGAAATGATTAAGTTCATTAAAAGCTTACAAAATATTTATCCACAAGACATTAAAAAGGCGTTTATAAAATTACATTCAAAACTAAAAACCTTTGAAGATGATCCATATGAGAGTAGAGCTTTCTTATATTTAGATATTATCTCCTGGTTAGAAAGTAATATTCAAAATAAAACAATAGGAGAGGTCATAAAAAATAAATATTCCCTAAATATTGATAGGTGATTTTATCAGATTCATAAAAGTGCCTTATAAAATTACTTTTTTTTTT
>JADFAM010000099.1 GCA_015665265.1 Flavobacterium sp. | reverse complement strand
AACTATATAATTCCAGCTACATTTTTTACTTCTATCTCACCCCCCTTAAAAAAGGAAATAATACCAGATGTTAAAGTTAAAGACGATCTTAAAACACCATCAAAGGTTGTCGATAAAGAGCCTTTAGCATCAAGTACTCAAATATCTAAACCACCAATTTTAAAAAATATAAAAAGAAGAAGTAATTCTCTTTCTTTAAAAAGTATTCATCAACAAAAAGACATAAAAAAGACTACAACTGAAATTAATTATGATGATTACCCAAGAAAACCTTTTACAGAAAGTGAATTACAAACAGCATGGAAAGACTTTCAAAAATTTTTAATAAAAAAAGGCGAAAAAAGTATCGCTTCTATTTTAGCTACAGACATACCAACACTTCAAGAAAACTTTCATATTCAGTTTATTTTGCCCAATAAGCTAATGGAAGACCAATTAAAACAAGTAAAACCAAAACTAATAAAATTTATTAGGGAATCTTTAAACAACTACGGTATTTCTTTAAATATTGTAGTTAATGAAACTATAGAAAAGAAGTTTGCATATACTGCTCAAGAAAAGTATAACAAACTTCTAGAAAAAAATGCTTTTCTTAAAGACTTAAAAGACACTTTTCAACTAGATCTGTAATCCTATTTATATTTTATC
The DNA here is from genome assembly GCA_015665265.1 of Flavobacterium sp. GTDB lineage: Bacteria > Bacteroidota > Bacteroidia > Flavobacteriales > Flavobacteriaceae > Polaribacter. Next base: position 941 of record JADFAM010000099.1, on the reverse strand, counting down.
TCCAAGATAAACCAGCATAATATCTTTTTTTATTAGCTGCCTAGAATAAAAATCCGAAAGGGTGTATATTTTATTATCTATTGTTTTAACAAATAATGGTACGGATTCTATTCGATTATGAAGTTTTTCTAATGTTTCATTAAATTCGTTTTCTGATAAAATAGCTGTTTCATAAATGGATGGATAATCTCTAGCTGCTTCACTTAAATTTATAAAATCATCTTTTGGAGTAAAAAAATGTTTTTCATTCTCAAAATTTTGATTCTTCACTTCATCAGCAGTAGCTAATCGATAAGCTCCACGTTCACCAAATATGGGAGAAAAGTTTTTTAATGCATATTTATTAACTGCATCACTACCTGTTAGAGCTATTAAGTAACCAATATCATTCAACTCAATATTGTCTGAAAGATCATCATCATATACATTCACAGAATACGCTTCCAACCCCATGTTGCTACTTTGTTCTATAAAAGATGTATTGGCGTCTATTAGGACCACTCTTTTCCCAAGATTTTGAATATATTCAGCTATAAGTCTTGAAGATTTTGAGGCACCAACAATTAAAATTCCATCGGAAGAATTCAAAAATACTCCAATGATTTTTGCAAATAAACGAGCGGTTGTTGCGTTTAATAAAACAGTTCCAAGAACTATCATAAATACTAAAGGCGTTATATATTCTGCTCCTTCTACTCCCTGTTTTAGAAGCTTACTTCCAAAAAGAGAAGCTATACCAGCTGCAACTATACCCCTAGGGCCAACCCAACTTATGAATAACTTTTCATTAAATTTTAAATTTGAATTATAAGTAATGATAAAAACTCCTAAAGGTCTAATAATAAACACTATAAGAAAAAAAAGAATCGCTGTTTTCCAATTATATAAAAGCATTAAATCCTCCATATTAATATTTGCAGAAAGAAGAATAAATAGAATTG
>JADFAM010000129.1 GCA_015665265.1 Flavobacterium sp. | reverse complement strand
CTTTCTTTTATGGTTGAAACTTCATAATCTTTTATCATCATGAATCTTTTTAAAAAAACCAATAATAACAATGGAACTAGATAGGTAAGCACAAAAACTAACCCCAATACAATTAGTTGCATTCTCTTTTCAAGAGATTGTGAAATAAAAGTGAAGTATAATAAAACACCTATAGTTGGTAAGACAATAGGATGTAGAATGGTAGATATAATTTTATGTAACCTCATTTATATTTCCTTTCTCAAACGAGCTACAGGGATATCTAATTGCTCTCTGTATTTGGCTACTGTTCTTCTGGCTATAGGATATCCTTTCTCTTTTAAAAGAACAGATAATTTATCATCTGTGTAGGGTTTCCTTTTATCCTCTTTATGTATAACTGTTTCCAATATTTTTTTAATTTCTCTAGTAGAAACATCTTCTCCTTGGTCATTTTTCATAGATTCAGAAAAGAATTCTTTTATTAATTTTGTGCCGTAAGGAGTTGAGACATATTTACTGTTGGCAACTCTAGAGATTGTAGAAACATCCATATTAATAATGTCTGCGATATCTTTCAAAATCATGGGCCTCAACTTTCGCTCATCACCAGTTAAAAAATAATCATATTGATATTGCATAATGGCGTTCATAGAAATTAATAGCGTTTGTTGACGTTGTTTGATGGCATCAATAAACCATTTAGCAGCATCTAATTTTTGTTTAATAAAAAGGACTGCATCTTTTTGAGACTTACTTTTTTCAGTAGATTCTTGATACCCTTTTAGCATATTATGGTATTCTCTAGACACATGAAGTTCTGGTGCATTTCTTGAATTAAGAGTTAAATCTAATTCGCCATCTAAAATTTTAATGCTAAAGTCTGGAACAATTTGTTCTGCAATTTTATTGTTACCAGCATAAGAGCTCCCTGGTTTTGGATTTAATTTAGAGATTTCTGTTATTGAATCTTTAAGAGTTTCTTCATCAATATTAAATTTTTCAAGTAGTTTCTTATAGTGTTTTTTAACGAAGTGATCAAAGGCCAATTCTAAAATTTGAATAGCTAATACTCTGGTAGTTGTTTCTTTTTTTGATTTTAATTGTATGATTAAACACTCTTTTAGGTTTCTAGCACCAACTCCAATGGGATCTAGTGTGTGAACTACATTTAAAAGAACTTTTTCAACTTTTTCTTCTGTTGTAAATATGTTTTGAGTAAAAGCTAAATCATCTACTAAATCTGCTAAATCTCTTCGTATATAGCCACTATCATCTATGCTCCCTACTAAAAATTCTGCAATAGCGTTTTCTTCATCGTGAAGTCTACATGTATTTAACTGCTCTCGTAAAGATTGATGAAATGTTTTTCCTGCCGCATATGGAACATGTTTCTCTTCATCATCTGAAGAATAATTATTCGCTTGTGTTTTGTAGTTTGGAATTTCATCATCACTTAGATAATCATCAATATTGATGTCTTCAGCATCTATTTTTTCTGTTCCATCATCATCAAACTCATTATCTAAATTCTCTTCAAAATCATCTGTTTTTTCTTTTCCAGTATCAAGTGCAGGGTTTTCTTCAATTTCTTGCTTTAGGCGTTCTTCAAATGCCTGTATTGGCAATTGAATCATTTTCATTAATTGAATCTGCTGAGGAGATAGCTTTTGGGAAAGCTTAAAGTTTAGACTTTGTTTTAGCATGTTCTAAAGGTACAAAAAGAACTGAATTAAAACTCAGCATTTTGTGGAGTTCTAGGGAATGGAATTACATCTCTGATATTACCCATACCTGTAGCAAATTGAACCAATCTTTCAAATCCTAATCCAAAACCAGAATGAACAGCAGTTCCAAATTTTCTGGTGTCTAAATACCACCATAATTCTTTTTCGTCTATATCTAGAGCAGCCATTTTTTCTTTTAA
>JADFAM010000130.1 GCA_015665265.1 Flavobacterium sp. | reverse complement strand
AAGTTACCACTGCAACATTTTGACGTAAATAGGCTTCATACATCTCTGAAACATTTTGATTGGCAGTAATATCTATAAAGATGCTATTTCTGAGGTTTAGCTCAGAAACTCTAGAAAAATAAGTGTCAATTCCTGCCTTTTCTCCATTTTTTAAAAGTTCTTTCCAGTTAGATAAATCAATTCCATTTTCGTCAAAAAACATCTGTCTAGAATTAGATACTCCAATGACTCTAATTTTTAACTTTAAATTTTCTTTAGTGTATTTTTTTTGTTGATTTATCTGAGCTAAAAACTTCTCTCCTACATTACCTACTCCAGTTACGAAAAGATTCAATTCTTTAATTCTTTCTTCAAAGAAGCGCTCATGTAATGTATTTAAAGCTTTTTTTGCTTCTATTTTATTTATTACAGCAGAAATGTTTTTTTCTGATGCACCTTGAGCTATTGCACGAATATTAATATTGTTTTTTCCTAGAGTACTAAACATTTTACCACTTAATCCGTTATAATTTCTCATGTTATCTCCAACTAAGGCGATGATGCATAGTTGTTTTTCAATTTTAACGGGTTTTACCTTTTGCAATTGAATTTCATATTCAAATACCTCATCAATAATAGTTTTTGCTCTAGAGGCATCATCATCAGAAATTGCAAGACAAATAGATAATTCTGAGGAAGCCTGAGTAATTAAAATAATATTAATTTGATGTAAATATAGTACTTCAAATAAACGTTTAGAAAAACCAGGAACTCCAACCATTCCATTCCCCTCGAGAGTTACGAGAGAGATATCCTCTATGTAACTTATCCCTTTTACTGGCTTATTAATACTCGTTTCTTTTGTAATTAAAGTACCTAAATCTTCTGGATGAAATGTGTTTTTTATAACTATGGGAATCTCTTTCCTTAAAACGGGTTGAATAGTGGGTGGATAAATTACTTTTGCCCCAAAATGAGACAATTCCATGGCCTCGTGGTATGATATGTGATCAATAACAGATGCTTGTTTTACAATAGATGGATTGGCAGTAAACATACCACTTACATCTGTCCAAATTTGTAATTCCGTAGCATTTAATGCGGCAGCTATGATTGATGCTGTAAAATCTGAACCACCTCTTCCAAGTGTAGTTGTTTTTCCATAAACGGTTCTAGCTACAAAACCAGGGATAATAGTTACTTTCTGTGAATGGATAGAAAAATATTCATCACAATTTTTAAATGTAGCAGAAAAATCTACTACGGCATTGTTATAATTATCTGAAGCAACAATTAATTCTCGGCTATCTTTATAAACTGTAGCAAACTTTTCGTTAGCTGCATTTGCAATAATGTAAGAAGATAGTAATTCACCAAAACTAGAGACCTTAGCTAAGGTTTTTGGACTTAGTTCTCTAAGTAAAAAACAACCCTCATATATAGTTTCCAACTGATTAAACAATTGTTTAATATGGCTATTTACTGGAGTCTGTTGTTTTGTTGGTATTAATTCTTTTACAACCTTAAAGTGATGATTTTCTAGCTCCTTTAGAATCTCAAGATACGCTTCATTTTTTTGTGCTGCCAATGTAGCCCCTTTAATCAAAGCATTTGTTGTTTTACCAAACGCCGAAACTACGACTACTACATTTTGGTCGGTAGAAGAATTAGCAACTATATTTAATACTTTTTTGATGTTTTTTGAATTGGCGACTGATGAACCACCAAACTTTAATACTTTCATTTTATAAAAGTTTTGAGAAAATTTATAGAGATTTTTCGATGCTATCGAAATTCGAATTATTAACCTGATTTATATGAAAAAAATATACCCCTAAAGGGTAATAGTAGAAATGGTAATAATCACAAAAAAGTTGACTATTATCTTGTTTTGTAGTGTATTAGTTATGTATCCTATTGTTTGTATCACAATTCAAATGTATAACTTAAATTTAGTTGAGAA
>JADFAM010000113.1 GCA_015665265.1 Flavobacterium sp. | reverse complement strand
AATATGACCTGGTAGCTCAGTTGGTAGAGCATCTCCCTTTTAAGGAGAGGGTCCTGGGTTCGAGCCCCAGCCCGGTCACAAAAATTAAACTCCAAACATTTGTTTGGAGTTTTTTTATTGCTTATTTAAATTTTCTTTTAGAATTAGGTTCTCTAAATTTAATCTTTTTTGTAACCATTTAGTCATTTTAACTCCTAGTTCATCTTTATTTGTGATACTATCATACCAACTAATTGTGGCTACAGGAATTGTGTCTATTGTTTCAAAATTTGTTGAGATAACTTTTGAGAAACTAATGGTTTTTAATCCTTCGTAATTAATTTTTGCTTCTTGACTAATTTGAGTAAATGGAATTTTTTCTTTAGTTAGTTTTTCTAAAGCTTTAATTAGTTCTTTAATTTTTACATCTTTTTCCTGAATACTCTCGTCTTTAGAGGCAATTAACTTTTGATTTTTTACATATAAATCTTCAATTGACTTTACCTTGTCAGATAATTTTGAAGTTTCTTCATCTTGTGTGATTTGAAGTGTAGTGTTATTTAAGTTATATTCTAATAGTTTTGATTTCCATTTAATTTGTTCCTGCTCTGTTAATTTTTTCCCTATGTTTACTAGGTCAATTTTTTTATCAGCATAGATTATTTTTTTATTGATGATTCCTGCTCCTGTAGCTTGTTCTAAATCATTAATGAATTTAGTTGAATTTTGTTCAAATGTATTTTGTTTATATAACTGTACAAATGTATATATACTGTAAGAAAATATGACTAACGCAACAGTAGATGCTAAACGTGCAACTCTTTTTCTACTGGCAGAATTTATATATTTAACTACTGGAAAATTTAAAAATTTAATGATGACGAACGTAGCTAAAGCTATGAATATAGAATTGATAATGAACAAAAACATGGCACCTCCAAAAAACGTTAAATTACCTACAGCTAATCCATAACCAGCTGTACATAGGGGAGGCATTAAAGCTGTAGCAATAGCTATACCTGCTATAGTATTTGTCATTTCTTTATATCTACTGAGAGCTACAATAAGAGTTAAACCACCAGCAATTGCAATAAGCACATCTCTTACATCTGGTTTTGTTCTCGCCAATAATTCGGGTGTCAGTTCCTGAAATATAGGGATACTAAAGAATAAGAAGGAAGTAACAACACTGATGCCTACCATCACTCCAAGATTTACGAGAGAGCTTTTCATAGTGTCTATATCGTTGATTCCAATTGAGAGACCAATTCCTAGGATTGGCCCCATAAGTGGAGAAACTAGCATAGCGCCAATAACAACTGCTGTAGAACTTATGTTTAAACCAATTGAGGCAATAATAATTGAGAAAACTAGAATCCATGCTGTGTGACTTTTAACATGAATACCATCTTTAATTTTCTGAATAGTAACTTTTTTATCTGTTCCCTCTCTAATATCAAGAAGATCAAAAAAGAAATCTTTTAAACTAATGGCAAAACTTTTAAATTCTTTTTTTACTTTTTCTTGTTTTACATCTGATTGACTTGATTGATGGTCTTCCATATTTTTATTTTTTCATTAAAATAACCTCTGCATTTTGATTGAAAAGATAAACACGATTTGTTTTTAAATGAATGCATTCATATCGAGTTTTTCTTTTATTTCCCTTCTGATACAATTTATCTTTAAAGATAAAGCTGCTATTAACTGGTAATTCAAAGATAAAGTTCTTTCCTGCTTCAGCAATATTCTCTTTGAGAGCTAAAGATAACTTAGCATCACTATCAGTACCTGCCTTCGGATTTTTTAAATAATTAGCTAGAGGATTTAGCATATAATTAGGAAAAATAGAGGGTTGTAAAAAAGGTAACATTAGGTGCTGGAAATTTCGTTTCCATTCTTTTCCGTGAGGTTTAACTCTTCCGTTTTCAATAAAAGTTACATGATGAGCAATCTCGTGAATTAAAGTAAGTAAAAATTGATAAGGATTTAAGTTGTTGTTAATAGTGATTTGAAGTTTTCCATTAGAGAGTTTTCTGAAATCACCATGTTTTGTTTGACGTTCGTTTACAATTTTTAAATTTATTTTATAACGTTCTAGAAGTTCTTCTAAGGTTTTGAAAGCATTTTC
>JADFAM010000082.1 GCA_015665265.1 Flavobacterium sp. | reverse complement strand
TAATCATTAGAGGAGTTACCTTAATTAACGGAGATGGCTCACCTCCAAGAGGACCTGTAGACATAGTTGTTGAAAATAACATCATTGTTGCTATACAAGTTGTAGGGTATCCAGGAGTAGAAATTGAAGAAAAAAACAGGCCTAAATTAAAAAAGGGTGGTAAAGAATTAAATGCATCAGGGATGTATTTACTTCCAGGTTTTATTGACATGCATGGGCATATTGGAGGAAAATCACAAGGAGCAAATCCGTCATATGTTTTTAAGTTATGGATGGCTCATGGTGTCACAACAGTAAGGCAACCAAGTGGTATTAATGCAAAAGAATTAAAACTTTTGAGTTCTAAAAATAAAATTGTAGCACCAAGAATTTTTGATTATGTTGGATTTGGATCTGGAAGTAAAAAACCCATTAGCACTCCTGAAATGGCCAGAGAATGGGTGAGAAATAATGCGAAAAATGGTGCGGATGGTATAAAATTCTTTGGATCAGAGCCTGAAATTATGACTGCTGCTCTAGATGAAAATAAAAAATTAGGTTTAGGCTCTGCATGTCATCATGCTCAATTAAGTGTAGCTAGATGGAACGTTTTACATTCTGCTAGAGCAGGTCTAACTTCTATGGAGCATTGGTATGGGTTACCTGAAGCTCTTTTTGATGATAAAACTGTTCAAAATTATCCGTTAGATTACAATTATCAAAATGAACAGCATCGTTTTGAGGAAGCGGGTAAACTATGGGATCAAGCTGCTAAGCCATATTCTACTCATTGGAACAATGTAATGAATGAGTTATTAGCGCTAGATTTTACCTTAGACCCTACATTTAATATTTATGAGGCTAGTAGAGACTTGCAAAGAGCTAGAAGAGCAGAATGGCATGAAACATATACCTTACCCTCATTATGGAAATTTTATGAACCAAGTAAAATTTCACATGGTTCTTATTGGCATTATTGGGGAACAGAACAAGAAGTAGCTTGGAAAAATAACTTTCAGTTATGGATGACCTTTATCAACGAATATAAAAATAGAGGAGGTAGAGTAACTGCAGGATCAGATTCTGGATTTATATACCAATTGTATGGTTTTGCTTACATAAGAGAATTGGAATTGTTAAGAGAGGCAGGGTTTCATCCTTTAGAAGTAATTCGTTCAGCAACTTTAAATGGAGCAGAAGCTTTAGGTTGGGATGATAAAATTGGTTCTATTCAAATAGGTAAATTAGCAGATTTTGTTATTGTAGAAGAGAATCCGTTACAAAATTTAAAAGTCCTTTACGGAACAGGAGCTATTAAATTAACAAAGTCAAATGAAGTAGTTAGGGTAGGAGGCGTTAAATACACCATAAAAGATGGCGTAATTTATGATGCAAAAAAATTACTTTTGGATGTTAAAAAAATGGTTGATACTCAAAAAGAGGAGAAAAACTGGATATTAAAGCAGCCAGGGATAAAAAGGTAAATAAGAACTTTTATTTCCCGTTTTGCATAGGAGTAGTATCAGGCATTAATTTATTTAAAATGGTATACACAGGGCAAAACTTTGTAAAGGGGCTTAAAATTTGAAGTACAGCTACAGCTCCAGCTACGTAAATCCAGTTGAAACCTAATTCACTTGCTAGTACTATTGATCCAATATTTAAGAGTCCTACAATACCATCATGAAGCCTTACTTTTGCGATGTCTCTTGTGTTATTCATAAGATTATATTTTTATCGTAATAATTTATACAACCAAATATAAAAAAAATAATGATTACTTGTTTTTTAATATTAATAGGCTAATTATTAAAAACCTTCAAAAACCGTAACAAGTTCTTTTTGATAGCCAGGCTTTAACACCTCTATCAAAACTAATTCTTCTGAACCAGCATTAAAAATCCTGACTTTAGTGTTTTTAGGTATCAAAAACCCTTTACTACTTGGTATTTTTTTTACACCTTCTTTAAATTCTAGTCCAAGTACTCCACTCAAGACAATACCTCTTAATTCAAATTTAGCTTTAATTACTGGCTCAGTCCAACCCACTGGAGCATGCATTTTATTTAAACCAATTTCATCTGAAATAGAATAATCAAAGAGATGTCTTTCTACGTTATCATTAATTATAATTTTTTTTGGTGTAATAATATGATCCTTATAGATTG
>JADFAM010000061.1 GCA_015665265.1 Flavobacterium sp. | reverse complement strand
GTTTTTTTTGGTAGCCTTGTTGTTTATTTTATTTGGAAAGGTAAAGATGTTTCTTTTGACTACGGTATGGATGCTAGAACACTAAAGACAATAAGAACAAAAAAAATAATTTACTCTAATAATGCTGAAACACTAATGAAACAAATGTCCATTGATTCTATGGCTATTCAAAATATCCTTAGAAACGGAGATGTAGATTTTGGTGAAAGTAACCAACATAAAAAACCTTGTGCAGAATATTCTATTCATGGAAAACACAAGGAACAAAAAGTAAAGCTTTGGATTATAAGGTGTGACACATTAGCTACAATTGATTTGATTACCATTTATAAGTAATCATGGAGTTTTAAAAAATCTATTTTTAATTTCATCTACATTCTTAATACTCTTCTCTAGCCAATTAGCATATAGAATTTCTTGTTCCTTTTCAGACAACCTCCATGGATAGTTACTATTTCTTAATTTATTTGTAAGGTTTTCTAATATGATAGCTGCTGCTACTGAAATATTTAAACTTTCAGTAAACCCAACCATCGGAATAGTTAAAATTTCATCAGAATTAATAAGTACTTCCTCAGATACCCCAGATTTTTCTACACCAAAAATAAAAGCAGATTTTTTTGAAATATCAAGATCATGCAATGTACATGTATTGTTGTGAGGTGAAGTTGCTATTATTTGATAACCCTCATTTTTTAAACGAGTTAAACAATCTTTGGTGTTATTTTTATCCTCTTTATAATTATTTAAATTCAACCATTTCTGAGAGCCTTTTGCAACATGTCTAGATAGTTTGCTGTGATACTTATTTTCTATAATATGAATATCCTGAATTCCAAACACATCACAACTTCTAATTACCGCACTTGAATTGTGTTGTTGAAAGATATCCTCTAAAACAACTGTGAAATGTCTAGTCCTATTGAGTAATATACTTTTAAAAGTATTTTTTCTCTTTTCAGTAACAAACCCCTCCAAATAAGTTGTTAAATTTGTATTTAATTGATTCATACGTAACAAACATACTAAAATTTTATATTTGCAGTAATGAAAAATATAGTAGTGTTAACGGGTGCAGGAATGAGTGCCGAGAGTGGTATCAAAACATTTAGAGATTCAGGAGGACTTTGGGAGGGATTTGAAATTGAAGATGTTGCAACACCAGGAGCTTTCGAAAAGAATCCAAAACTAGTTTTTGATTTTTACAATCAAAGAAGAAAACAACTCTTCGATGTTAAACCAAATAAAGCTCATCATTACTTAAAAGATCTTGAAAACTATTACAATGTTACTATTATTACTCAAAATGTAGATGATCTTCATGAAAGAGCCAAAAGTTCACACGTAATTCATTTACATGGAGAATTAAGAAAAGTTAAAAGCACTAAAGACGAGACTTTTGTATTAGATTGGGAAACAGATCTTCATCTAGGAGATGTAGACACAAAAGGGAATCAATTAAGACCACATATTGTATGGTTTGGTGAACCAGTCCCCATGTTAGATAAAGCCATTAAAATTGTTGAAGAAGCAGATATACTTGTTATTATTGGAACTTCTATGAAAGTGTATCCAGCAGCTAATCTAATTAATTTTATAAAGTTTGAAATACCTATTTATTTTATAGATCCTAAGCCAACTATTTCAAAAAATAATTATAAAAATTTAACACTTATTAAAAATACAGCAGTTAATGGAACTAAAGAATTACTTAAGAAGTTAGTCTATTAAAAAATTCATATAATTCTCCTCTGGCTATTTGACCACCCTTTTCGATTAAATCAAAAATTTCAATATTTCTTTGCTTGCTGTATATTTTACTTCCTTTAAGATAATCTATGGATGGATCATGTGGATTTTCTAACAACCATTTAAAACCCCCTTCTGATAATAAATCAATATTGTTATTGTTAATTGTAACTACTGTTCTGTAAATAGCTTCTTTTTCACATTTAAAAAAATTAACAGAATTATCAGAAAAATGCTCTAAATATTCAACCTTACTCAACACATCATCCCATACCATATCACTAAAAAGGTTAAGCTCTTCTTCTACTAATGAAGAATTCTCAGATTTCATTTTTTGCCATTGAACTGCATCAATTTTTTGTGTGGCTAAAAATTGAGCAAATTCTTTATGTAATGATTCTAGTTGTTCTTTTGTAAGCTGTCTATATTTCATAATTAGCTTAAATAAAAAAACCGCCCTTAAAGGGCGGTTTA
>JADFAM010000003.1 GCA_015665265.1 Flavobacterium sp. | reverse complement strand
ATAACAGAACACACTGTAAACGTTTTAAAGAAGGCATGTATAAAATTATCAGAAAATGATCTTTTAATTAAACTCAAGAAAAAAATTGGGAAATTTGAAAATCAAAAGATATTAAGATTTATAAAATCTCTTCCTGAAATTAATTTTATTGTAGAAGATGATCATAATTTTTATGAAATTAAATTTCATCTTCTTTCTCGTGCTTCTGATAAAGCTTTTAGAGTATTATATAATAACAATAATAAGGAAATGTATATTGATGATATAGTTTCAAAAATAAATTTACTTCAAATTGAACATAAATTTAAAGCTTACGATAGACATAGCTTAGCTTTACATTCTGATAAAAGGTTTAAACCTTTTGGAAAAACAGGTAAATGGATTTTATCAGAATCAAATAAATCTTCAGAAATTATTGAAGTTTTAATTAAAAAGGCTCTCACTAAATTAAACAAGCCTTCTACAATTAATGAAATAATACTAAAAGTTGAAGAGGAAAGAAAAAATGTAAACATAAAATCTATTCAAATTTTATTATCAAAAATTTGTTTTAAAACAGAGTTGAAACTCTACATTTTAAAAGAATGGAAAAACAAATATAAAGACCTAAAACTAGTAGAAAAAAGAAAAAAGCATAGTAGAAAAATCCCACCCATTCATAGAATCAATCAGATAAAACATGTTTCAACTTATTTAGAGAACCAGTATGAAAATAAAGATTATGCTTCCAACATAATTAAAACATTAATCTCCAAGGATAATAAATATACAACACAAAGTTTTTATAAAATCTTTGAAAATGAAAATTATTTTGAAAAAATAAAAGAAGGCAACTCTCTAATTGTTAGATTAAAAAAATCAGTTAAAGAACCCGTAGAGGATAATGTTTTAGAGTTAATTTCATCTGGAGAAAGTAGTACATGTGAATTTAAAGAGACTATGAGAGTATGTTTAAGTCAAAAAGCACCTCCTCAAGTTATTGAACGTGGAGTTTTAAAAACCATAGCAGCATTTTTAAATTCTAAAGGTGGAGATTTATTTATTGGAGTTAATGACAGTGAAGAAATTGTTGGTCTTGAAAAAGATTATCTAAGTTTTAATAAGCCCCAAGATCAAAATAAAGACGGGTTTTTAAAACATTTAGATAATATTATTGGAAAAACATTTTCAAATTCTATTCATTCTTCATTAAGAATAGGAATAGAGACTATTAACAACTTAGATTTTTGCAGAATAAATGTCAAAAAAGTCAAAACTCCAATTTTCGCAATTATTGATAAAAAAGAAATATTCTATATTAGAAGGAGTGGTAGCACTGTTGAATTGTCTAAAAGTGAGATGATGAAATATTTGAAAAACAGAAACTAATCTGTTACTTATTTATTTTTTTTTCGATTGAATTAAGTCTTGAAATAATTTCATCTAATTTATTGTTCTCATCATCCTCTTCTTTTTCGTTATTTATAACTCCTTCTACAAAAACAGAGTTTATTATTGATAATCCAAAAATACCACCAATAAACAACACAAAAATAAAATATATTCTTACAGCCCATATTTTTAAAGGGCTTGTAATATTTTCAGTTACCATATCTGGTATCTCATACCATCCTTCAATGGTGAAAATTTTAAATATAGAGTAAAAAGATTTCAAAGGATCACCAAAATGTTCAGGAGTAACATTTTGAAATAGATTGTGAGATAAAAGAGCAAAAATAAAATTAATAATTACAAAAATAAAGATAATTAAATACGAGGATTTTAAAGCTCTTTGAACCCCTCTAAACAAGTGTTTGCTATTTTCAAAAATTGCAACTACTCTAAATAATCTAATAATTCTTACTAACCTAATTGTTCTTAAAGTAAATAAAAAAGATAAATCTGTAACGCTAACATTTGAAATTAAGGTAAAAACTTCAGGTAATGAGATTAAAACAAGTAGAAAGTCTAACCTATTTAACCCACCCTTAATGTAATTCTTAAAACCATTTTCCCGAACCTTAAAAAACAATTCAACTACATAAATAAATAAAAATATAAAATTAAGGTTGTTGAATAAAGAACTATAAATTTCCATTTGAGAAAAACCCTCAATAAAAATTAAAATAGAATTTAAAAGGATTACAAAAATTATAATCTTTTCATTTAAAAAAAATCTCTTCATCATACTTTTCATTCGTTAAATCTGAAATATTTAAGAAAATTAACCTTAAACATAGAGATTTTACAACCAATATATATCTACAAACTACATTGAATGAAATATCTGCTTTTGGTGTAAATTTTGAACACAAGAACTTAAAAATTTCTTCAGATACCTTTTTGACCA
>JADFAM010000114.1 GCA_015665265.1 Flavobacterium sp. | reverse complement strand
TAACATATACTTTTAACTAATACCATAAAAATAATAAAATCAGTGTTTTTTTCCCCTGATTATGATAAATCAGGGGCAAGTGTTGCGGCTCGCAAGCTCGCCGGTGTTGGGTTTAGTTTTTAAGTCAGGGTTTGGAGTTACGGCTCGCAAGCTCACCGGTGCTGGGCTTAGTTTAAAGTCAAGGTTAAGTGTTGCAGCTCGCAAGCTTGCCGATGTTGGGCAGAGTGAGGATTGAGTCAAGGCTTTCCCTGTTGTATGTTTAGTCGTTAGATTTAGTCATAATAAATAATGAATGAGTCGTATTGAGAACTAAAACGCATATGTTAAATCTGAAATGAAAATAAAGACATTGATGGAAATTAAAATTTGAAGTTTTAAGTTTGGGGCTTGCCAGGGCCCCAGGAGTAGTGACTGGTCAGAAATATACCGTTTACCCTCAGGCCCACATTATAATGGTAAAATAAATATAGGTACCGGTAGTACTGTTCATTGTAGGTAGAAGAAAAAAACTTTTTCGAATGTACCTATGGTAAAATATAGGTAGTAGGTACTTTTAAATAGGTACTTTTAAATGAATTGGTTCATTGTAGAAGAAAAACTTTTTCGAATGTACCTACTACCTACTACCCGCTGTCGTACCTACCTAAGAAACCTATGCATATCGAAACATGTTTCTCTTGACAAAGTATTTTTTCTTTTGTTTGACTAAATCTGATACGTAAATATTATATTCCCAAATAAGTATTTATGAGCAATTGCTCTTTAATTATTACTATACATGTTTGGTTCCCAAAAAATTAATCACAGCCCGAAGGGACCCCTATTTTGAGACCTAAAGCTGATTTTTGGGAATAAATATTTTATAATGGTATTACATAATTCGTGTTAGTAGATGTATTTTCCGGGAGTATAAAATTTATTAATCAAATTTAGTTTGGAAAAAATGAAAAGACTTCGTCAAGAGAAACATTGGTTCAGTGTTAAAAATGTTAAAAAATGCGATTTAGCGTTACATTTAGATTGAATTTGTCTTTTACAGATTAGTATAGATTTACATTTACATTTACATTTACATTTACATTTACATTTACATTTACATTTACATTTACATTTACATTTACATTTACATTTACATTTACATTTACATTTACATTTACATTTACATTTAGATAAGGTACCTAGCACTACCTACAAAAAACTTGTGTGTAAAACTTACAAAGACTAGTTACTTCGATTTAATCGATTACTTTTATAATTATGCCTAGTACCTAGTACCACCTACTCAAGTCCCAATTTGTAAAATAAACTTACACGGATCTGATTAATGGGATCTGGGACCTGGTACACTGATAATAGTGGTAATATAATTACAAAATAAAATAATTCTATTTTATAAATTATTTTCACAAACTTATAAAATGTAGTTAGTAATATACGTAATACGTTTATTTGATGTCAAATTTAAAGATTTAACTTCTGATAGTCTGACTCTGACTGTACAATTATACCAGCATACTATCCAGGACTCCAGATTCTAGGTTCGGAAGTTTTCAATATCTACTTTATGTATTTAAATTTAAATATAATATAAAAAATCATAGAGTGAAAGAAACAGGAATGCTAGGTAGGAAGTTGGAACCTTAGGCATTCTAATGAGGCACGTCAAATCTCAATTTGTCTCAGTTCCAAGGTACGACAAGAACTAGAGTCTATAAATCATTGTTTATATCAATTTTACAATTTGCAATACTATAGTTTCACATTAGAAAATTGACAACTAGATGTAATCAATTAAATAGTCTCTAATTATTTTCATCCCATCGTTAATTTAAACATAATTTAAAGTTTAAACATGCCCCGGTAATATAATTATATATGTAATTAATATTCCCATACTGGTTCAAAATAACCCTTGTATTTAAAATTTAGCTAATAAAAATAAAAATTGTAATCATTTAGTATTTCCGATTATCTCCCGGTATTAAAGTTTACTAATATAATAATCAGTACCAGATTCTAGTTTCTGAATTAAATATAAAATTAATTTAAGTCTTTATTTTCCAATTTAGTACCTAGAGCCTAGGTAACGGTATTTCAAATTTTCAATTTATAAATTCTAATTTTAGTTCAGTAAAAATTTTACAAGTGCGCTACCTAGATTTAAAAAATGTTGGAGAATCAATTTATGCTAGGTATTAGGTAGTATACTAAAAACGCACGTCAAATCTCAATTTGTCTGAGTTCCTAGGTACGACAAGAACTACAGTCTATAAATCATTGTTTATATCAATTTTACAATTTGCAATACTATAGTTTCACATTAGAAAATTGACAACTAGATGTAATCAATTAAATAGTCTCTAATTATTTTCATCCCATTGTT
>JADFAM010000069.1 GCA_015665265.1 Flavobacterium sp. | reverse complement strand
ACCGCGTCATAACTTGAGGTGCATTTTCCTTTAATTACTAAATTCATTTTTATTTATTTAAAGTTAAAAATAGCTTGTAGATGCTATCTACAACTACTAATATTTATAGTTGCAGCACAGCTAAATCATTTGATAAATTAAGATGCGTTTTAATTATTCCATTGCCGCGATTACAGGTGCTCCGAGAATTCCTGCAACACTATATGTATTTGTTAAGCTTACCAACTCAGCAAACATGGCTTCACGTTGTTGTCCTAAAGTCATATGGGCTTGAACACCTTCAGGACCACTATAAATTTCAGTTAAACCATAAAGTGTGTTTCCTGTTTCACCACTATTAGGATCGAAAGGATTATTCAATTCTGGGGACTTAAATACAGAATAAGATAAAACAATGGGTTCTTGATCACCAGATAAATGATGAGTCTCTCGCATAAACTGTTCATGTGTCGTAATAAACTGATCCATTCTTTCTGTGGCATCGTTTGGCACAACAAATGATACATGAAATCCTAAAGATCCTACTTTGATTTTATTTTCTATTTTACTGGCTGGCTCTTGCCCACACGAGGCAAATAATAAAATACTTACTAAAGCTAAATAAATGTTTTTCATTTTATTAATTATTTGATTATTGATTAAATCAAACTTAATAAAATTAATTGCAAAAAGCAACAAGTTAATGTAATTAGTAATATTAAAAAATGTAGGTTTAACCTACTTAAGAGGCTTAAAAATAGCTGAACTTAAAAAAGAAGGTAAACCTACAAAGCTATTAGTGTTGCTATAAGAATAGCAGAAAGTACAGCAGTTACTAATAATACTGAACTGGCAAGTACTCCTGAAGATTTTAAGATTGAAAACTTTCTAACTTTGACTTCGTAAATTTCACTAACAGGAATTTTTTGGAGTTGACCATTGTTATTTAGAGTCAATATTTGCTCATTTTTAGAAACTAATGTTCCTTTAATATATGTTCCTCCAACTCCTTTCACTTCAACCTTTTGTTTTTTTTCAACTGGAATACTATTGAAATCTACTGTTTTGTAGCTAAAACAACTTTGAAATAAAATTAAAATTAATAGTAATGAAGAAAAATTTTTCATGATTAGGTTACTTTACACAAATTAAATTGCAATTTACAATTAATTATGTGTCAATGCATAAATTCTATGTAGGAAGTTTAGAAATAGCTGAATTGAAAGAAGAATATATACCTATGGTTTAGTTTGTTTTTTAAGAGCTGTATAGAATGCAAGAATACTGATTAAAGCAATTAATCCAATTGCTGGCTTAGGAAAATTAACAGGGGTTGTAAAGTGTATTTTTAGAATTCATTTTTAATTGATTTAATTATTAAGATTTTAACTCTCCCTTTTGTGACACATAACTCAATGCAAGAACTGGAATTAAAGTTAGTATCATAATTATAATAGGTGGATGGGCTGAACTACCGCTAAGTAAATTTACAAAATCTGGTAAAGTCCAAAATAAGTGAACAATAAATAAAATAAAAGTTGCTGACTTTAATCCTTCAATAGTTTTTAATCTAAGAGTATATACGACAGAGAGTATAGTTCCTAAATAAATGAATCCAATTATATGAAACATAATATCAAAAACTTCTAAGGCTGGTCCACTATTAGTTAATCCTTCGATATTAAAGTCGCTTATCATTTGGCTTTTCATTTCACCTCCCATTTTTGCAAGCACCAAAGGTATAAATTGAATAATATCAAGAATTAATGTCAATATCAGAATAGTTTTAAAGTTTTTCATTTCAACTGGATTTTGATTTATATTTCTCTAATATACTAAATATAATGACATTCATTGAGTTATGTTTTATTTGAATTCAAATGAACGTATTCAGTTAGTTTACCCTATTTAAGATGTATTGAATATAGCTGAATTGAAAGAAGAGGATATGCCTATGGTTTAGTTTTTTTATTGGATATAACTAGTAATTTAAAAGAGTGTTTTGAGTATTTGAGTATATTTGATAAAAACTATTAACTATGAAAAAAGAAAAATTAGTTAAGCTATTATACTATGCTACGTTAATTGTTTCAGCGTTGGTTATACTATCTTGTATTTTTATGTTAATCTATAATGGATTTATGATGTTATATATTTTAGGGATAGCAGTTGGTATTAGTATAAGTTACAAAGAATGGATTAGTTTATTTAAAAAGATATTTTAGTATATTATTTATAAGTTTCCAATTTATAAATATATACTTAAAATACTATAAAAATAAAAAACGGCTACACTATAATAGTATAACCGTTTTATTGTTTTAGTAGATAACTCATTGGAAATATCGAACATCAGTATTACACCAAAAGATTTAATTGATACTCATAATTTGATGACTCTTGTTATGAAAGGTTCAGGTGTTTGAATTTTAACTCCTCTTCACCCAAGATAAAATTACTTTGAAACT
>JADFAM010000109.1 GCA_015665265.1 Flavobacterium sp. | reverse complement strand
TATAGATACCTTCTACAGACAACTCTGTTCCTGTTTGGTAAGTAGCAGCCGTAGCACCGGTAATTTGGGTTACTACACCTGGAGTTAATGTATTATAATAATACCACTGATAACTTGGGGTTCCGGTTCCTCCTGTGGTGGTAGCTTCTAACTCTATACTACCTCCAATACATAGACTTGGTTCAATAGAACTAATTTCTACTACAGGATCTTCAACTACTGTTACTGTAGATACCTCTGATACTGCTGAACCACAGCCTGAACCATCATAGGTTACTTCTACATAATAGTTATAGGTACCTTCTACAGATAACTCTGTTCCTGTTTGATAAATAGCAGCCGTAGCACCGGTAATTTGGGTTAATACACTTGGAGTTAATGTATTATAGTAATACCACTGATAACTTGGGGTTGATGTTCCTCCTGTAGTGGTAACAGATAACTCTATACTACCTCCTATACATAGACTTGATTCAGATGAAATGATTTCTGCTACAGGAGTTTCAACTACTCTTACTGAAGATATAGCTGATACTGCTGAACCACAGCCTCCTGTATTGCTAATCTCTACATAATAATATTTTGTGCCTGATAGACTTGTATCTGGGATAAAAGTAGCACTAGTCGCGTCTAGTATTTCTGTTGCTCCGGTATTACTATTTGTTGTGTTTGAATACCATTGATAGGTTGGTATTCCTACTTCATCGGCTACTGTAACTGATAACTCAACGTCTACACCTACACAAACCTCTGTTAATGGGGTGGGCTGATCAATAATAATAGATGAATCAATTTCCTGTATAACATTGATTGTAGAACTTGTCTGCCCGTCTTCAGATACGATATTATCTCTTACCGTAAGTGAAACGATAAAAGAAGTTGTTTCATTACCAATTAAATCATAGGAATGTGTTGGATTTATTTCTTTAGATGCATTTCCGTCTCCAAAATCCCAAGAATAAGAATAATTTCCACTTCCACCAGAAACGAAGGACGTAAATTCTATGATTTCTCCAGAACAAGAATTGTCATTTGTAAAACTAAAAGATACTATTAAATCGTTTTGATAGTATTCAGAAGAATATTTTTTTGAGTTAAAATCCTCATAACTAAATGAGTTATTAATATTGAAAGAACCGCTTTTTTTAGCATCAGAGTCATTTAAGCTATTTACATCTAAAACAATATCATGTGAAATTTTGGTAAAAGACATCAATGCCATTGATATAGAAATAACAAAAAGAATTGTCTTTAATTTTAAAAAAAATAAAATTTTTTTCAATGATATAGTTTTTTGTTATTTGTAAAAATGCACAATAATATTTTTAAAAATCTAATAAACTGAATAAATTTTAGGTGTAGAAAATACACATAAATTTACTACAAGTATTAACCTGTAATAATTCAGAGCAAATTTTTATTATATATATATATTGAGGGTTTATCAAATATAAACAAATTAATTTTTATTTTTGTGATGCTATCCCAAAATAATAAAATTTGATAATATTTATATTTTAAATCATTTGTAGATTGGCTAACTCTTGCTTGGTTAGTTCTCTCCATCTTCCCCTAGGAAGATTCTTTTTAGTTAAGCCTGCAAAAAGAACTCTATCTAATTTTACCACCTTGTAACCAACATGTTCAAATATTTTACGAACAATTCTGTTTCTACCAGAATGAATTTCTATACCTACCTCAGTTTTAGACTGACCTTCTACATAAGAAACAGCATCAATAAATACTTTTTTACCCTCTATAAAAACATCTCCTCTTAACTTTTGTAAATCCTTTAAATCAAATTTTCTATCTAATGAAGCATGATACAATTTCTTTACATCATGTTTGGGATGGGTTAACTTTTTAGCTAATTCACCATCATTTGTGAAAAGTAGCAAGCCTGTAGTCATTCTATCTAGTCTTCCAACTGGATAAATTCTCTCGTTTGCAGCATTAGAAACCAACTCCATAACAGTTTTTCTACCACGCTCATCATCCATGGTAGTGATGTAATTCTTAGGTTTATTTAATAAAACATACTTCTTTTTTTCTGGAGTAATAGAAGTACCATCAAAACGAACTTCGTCTGTTTTTTGAACCTTATAGCCCATTTCGGTCACTAATTTACCGTTTACAGTAACACTTCCGTGCTCTATATATGTATCTGCTTCTCTTCTGGAGCATATTCCAGAATTAGATATAAATTTATTGAGTCTAATACCACCAACATCTACTTTTTGAGGAGTGGTTCTAGGTTTTTTAAAATCTTTGCGGAAACTGTTTTTTTTCTGAGGAGTGTTGCCTTTTCTTGCTTGTCGTCCTCCCGACGATTTATTATTTGAATTCATTATGTAAATTTCGGCAAATGTAATAATAAATTTCTCAAAAGAAATGGATATAAAATTCTTAATTAGCTTTTTAGAGTAGTTACTTCAGTGTTTCTATTACCTTATCTAAAAGTAAACTACTATCTATTAGAACAAGACTAAGTACACCTACTAAAAGTAGAATTTTTAGTGTATTATGAAGTATGGTATACTCTTGTTTTTTTGATGATTTAAATAACATAAAACCAATAATAAATAAAGAAACTACAGCTGCATAAAAATAATATTTCATAGATGATATCGCAGGATGGTTTAGCAATATGAAAATTGTAATTATCGCAAGAATAATTAGAAAAATAGACAGTTTTTTGGTGTTTTTTTCACCATAAGCAACAGGAAAAGTTTTATAATTACTAGCTACTGCACCTTTCATATTTTCTAAATCTTTCACCAATTCACGAACCATAATCACTAAGAATAAAAAAAAAGCAT
>JADFAM010000095.1 GCA_015665265.1 Flavobacterium sp. | reverse complement strand
AGCTGTAATAATTCATCTCCAAAAAAAAAATATGATATTCCTCCTGAAATAACTTCTATGTACAGTAAATATGTAAGTGCTTGGAGTGATGCAGATTTTACTACTATAACTGAAGATATATATCAATTACCCTTTTCTTTATATCTTAACGATACTACTATTATATATAAAAGTAAAGAGGAGTTAGAATCTTTTTTAACAACTTCTTTTAATACATTAGAGGAGAATAATTATGGATATTCTACAACTAATAGTTGGGAGCACTATAAAAAAGATAATAATATAGTTGTTATTGAAATGAATTTTACAAGATTTTTAAAGGATAGCACAATAATGGGTGCTAAAAACAGAACCGCTACTTATATTCTAAGAAAGAAGAATAATAAATATAAGATTTCGGCACTAATTCCTCATACACCTGTTACAGAGTAACAAAACCAAAGTATAATACAATTATTAAATTACCTAATTAAAAGATTTAGATTGTCCTACTTTTAGATCTCTTTAAAAGGTTAAAAATTCATTTATTATCTTTGATTGTAACTAACAATTAATTTAATAAAAATGAAAAAACTACTTTTACTTTTATCTCTTATAATTTTTGCATGTCAAAGCCCAACAAAAATTTCTGAAAAAGAAGTTATGAACTCATTTAATTCTTTTTTTGAAGTGTTAGATAATGATTTAGATAACTTTGAGTCTATGGTAACTGAAGATTTTTTCATCTTTGAAAATAGCAGACGCTATTCTAAAGAAGAATTTATTGAATTTGTAAAAACTTTCGATATTGTAAGTAGTAAGAGATCATTTGAAGATGTTGTTATAGATACTGATGTTAACTCTGCACACATTTCATTAAAACATTTTGGAGAGTTTATAGTAAATACTCCAACCGGAAAAACTAAGCTTGAGTTTGAATGGTTAGAAAGTACTTATGCGGTTAAGATAGATAACAAACTGAAGTTTAAATTTTACTTTTCAGAAGCCATAAAAACCAACACTACTAATCTAGAATTAGAAACTACAGAATAAATTTAATGTGGTATAAAATTCTTTATAAATGCAATTCATTATCTATTTATGGCCTATATCTAGATATTAAAATTAGTCAGAAAAAGTATCTTCGAATTCGTTTTTGGTAAATTAAATTAAGAATAAAGTAGGGCAGGTATACACATTTACTAATCCAATTATTTAGCATCTAAAAAACGCAAGTTTACGCCATGCAAACTTTAATTTGTTACATTTACTTTTTTTAAATCAACAATCAATTATGAGTAGTAAAACATACACAATTTTTATAAGTTTTATAGTTGCACTGGGTGGGTTTCTATTTGGTTTTGATGCTGGAATTATTTCTGGTGTTATGTCTTATGCAGGGCCAGAATTTAATTTAAATGAAATAGAGTCTGGCTGGGTTGTTAGTGCTCCTTCTTTTGCAGCCATGTTTGCTATGTTGTTTTCAGGAAGATTAAGTGATCTTTTTGGAAGAAAAAAAATGTTGATTTTTGTTGCTTTTTTATATGCCATTTCTGCCGTTTTATCTGCCATAGCATTATCTTATGAAATGTTGTACATAGCAAGAATTATTGGTGGTATTGCTTTTGGTGCAGCTTTAGTATTAGCCCCTATGTATATAGCAGAAATTTCAACTGCAGAAAATAGAGGTAAATTAGTATCTCTTCAGCAATTAAACATTGTTTTTGGTTTTTTTGCTGCCTTTTTAAGTAATTACTTTTTTAACAAGTACAATACAACCGAAAGCACTTTTCTTACAGATGAGAATGTTTGGAGATGGATGTTGGGAGTAGAATTTATACCTGCAGTAATTTATTTTATGTTACTATTTTTTGTGCCTAAAAGCCCAAGATGGTTGTATCTAAATAATAATTATGATGATGCAAAAAAAGTGTTGATTAAAATTCATGGGATTGATAGAGGTGAAACAGAGAATGCTGCGATTGAAAAAAATATACAAGCTGAAAAAAATAAAGAATCATTAAAGCTATTAGATTTATTAAAACCTTCTCTTCGTTTTATTTTAGTAGTTGGTTTAGTAGTTGGTGTGCTTCAGCAAATTACGGGTATAAATGCCGTTTATTTTTATGCGACCTCTATTTTTGAGCAAACAGGTATAGGAACAGATGCAGCTTTTTCATCTGGGGTTTTACTAAGTTCTATTTCCGTAATTTTTACTTTTCTAGCCATTTACCTTATAGATAAAATGGGAAGAAGACCCCTGTTATTATTTGGTACAGCAGGTATAGCAATAAGTTTATTGGTATGTGCTTACGGTTTTAATAAAGCAACATATCAGCTAACATCAGAAAAGATAAACCAATTAGAATTTAAAGAATCTCAACAGTTACTACCTTTAATTGATACAGTTTATGAAAGTGATATAGCTTTTAAAAACGATTTAAAAGATGCGCTAGGGAATAAGGTATATAGTAAAAATGATGGAGCTATTTTAGAGGTATCAACTTCAATTAATGCCACATTAATTTTGATTGGTATTTTAGGATTTATAGCCTGCTTTGCATTTTCACTTGGTCCAGTAATGTGGGTGTTATTATCAGAATTATATCCATTAAAGTATAGAGGTTTAGCAATAGGCGTTATCGCTTTTGTAAACTCTCTTATCAGTTCTTTAGTTCAATTAGTTTTTCCATGGGAATTAGCTACTTTAGGTAATTCACTTACCTTTTTTATTTTTGGAATGATTGCTCTCATTGGATTTTTTATCATGGTAAAAATAGTCCCAGAAACCAGAGGAAAATCCTTGGAAGAACTAGAAAAAGAATTTGTTACAAACTAAAAACTATTTCTATCTATTAAAAAGAGTTAATTAAAAAAAAATTTATGTAATTTTTTTTA
>JADFAM010000029.1 GCA_015665265.1 Flavobacterium sp. | reverse complement strand
GAAACGCTAGAGAAAGAAAAGGAAACTTCTCGCTGCTAAGAAGATAAAAAAGGTGGATATTTATTTTAAAATATTAAATTAATATTGATCACTACTTAAAATATATAAATTACAGTATGAATAAAAAACTAATACTTTTTTTAATGTTATTCTTTTTCTTCACTAAGGATAACTATGGTCAAGAAAATAAAATCAAAATATCACCAAATAATCTTTTAGGAACATCATCAATATTATTAACCCTAGAGGATAGAGGTAAATATAGTTTGACTATTAAAAATAAATCTGGAAAAAAAATCTTTATTAAAAAATTTGAAATTTTTGAAAAAAAATTATTTGCTTTTAAACATGATTTTAAAAATTTTGATAATGGAGATTATACTTTTGAATTATCAAGTAAAAGAAAAATTATTGCCAATAAAAAATTTAGTAAAAATTAATGTCCTTAAGAAACCTTCTAATTGTTGTATCAATATTTTTTAGCCACATTATTTTTTCACAAAATATAGCAGACTGCATTGATGCAGTTGCTGTTTGTGAAACAACTTCTGTAAATTATGAAGTTATTGGAATTGGTAATGTAAACGATTTGCCTATAGGCCAATCAGGCTGTTTGGGTGATGGTGGAAATCTTACAGGAATTGAATCAAACTCTATATGGTTTCGTTTCAAAGCAGCAAGAGATGGTGAATTAGGGTTTAATATCATACCTGATAATCCTAGTGATGATTGGGATTTTGCGGTTTATGGCCCGGATGTAAGCTGCAATAATCTGGGAAATCCTGTTGATTCATCAGGTCCAGGAGATTGTGGAATTTCAAATTATGAGCCTGGTAACCCTAACGATGGCGGTCAAACTGGAGCTGGAGTACCTCCATCATTATTGAGTAGAAACTGGTATAGTCCTTTTCTAGAGGTTAATGAAGGTGAAGAATATTTATTATTAATAAATAGTTATAATGGAGGTAATGATTCGTTTACGCTAGAATGGACAGGTAGCTTAATTAATGATGGTCTAGGAAACCCCTTGGATTGCTCTATTGTCGTTGGTGATTTAGGGCCAGATCAAGAGGTTTGTGAGGGTTCCTCTGTCACATTAGATGGTACATCTCCAGCCACTACAGCTATAGGATATCAATGGTCTTTAAATACAGGAACAGGATTTACAGATATAGTTGGACAAACAAATCCAATCTATGTTATCAATAATAATGTTTCAGGAATCTATAAAGTTGAAGTGACAGACCTAGACGGAAGCACAGATAATGATGAAGTCGAAATTAGTTTTTATGCTCAGCCTACAATAACACCGTTACCAAATCCACTTTATGAAGTATTTGATACAGACGGTACTGAAGATGGTTTTACCACATTTAATTTAAGAGATTTATTTAATGATATTTTATTGGGTTCAGGACAAGCCCCAGGTACTTATGGAGTACAATATTATCAAAGCCAAGCTGATGCTGATGCTAATGTAAACCCAATCCCAAATTCTGGAAATTATACAAATATCCCTGATAACCCTGATTCTACAGATGAGATTTTTGCACGAGTTGTAACCATTGCAGCTCCAAATTCATGTAATCCTGCTACAACTAGCTTTAAGCTATTAGTAAAAATTAATGAACCACCTGTACTTTCTGCCAATTTTAGAGGAGCCTACTGCCCATTAAGTGACATTAAAATTGCAGAAAACTTTACCATTACAGATCCAGATGATACTGGATTAGACTTTTTTACGATTCAAATTTCTGAGGGGTACTCAAATCCAAATGATCTATTAGAACTAACGGGCACACATCCTACTGTAACTGCAAGACCATTTGATATAACTGAGGGAAAACTCATCCTAGAACCAACTGCTCCTGCAACTGAAATAGCGTATACAGATCTTCAGTTGGCAGTAAGAGATATCATTTTTACAAGTACAGATCCTAACATTAGCGGAGAACGATCTTTCTCTTTTACAATAGGAGATGCAAATTACCTTCCTGCTACAGAACATTTTTATGTGTATGAAGAAAATATAGGTATTACATGGTCTGATGCAAAAAATTTAGCCGATGCATCAACTTATTTTGGCTTACAAGGTTATTTAGCAACTATCTTATCTGAAGAAGAAAGCATTATATCTGCTGAACAAATTTCTGGTACAGGTTGGATTGGTGCAAGTGATGAAGGAACTGAAGGAGAATGGAAATGGGTAACAGGTCCCGAAGCTGGAACTACTTTTTGGAATGGGAATGCCTCTGGATCCCCAGCAATAAACCCATCTACTGGTCTACCTTACTACTCTAACTGGAACTCCAACCCAGCAGAACCAAATCAATCAGGAAATGAAGATTATGCTCATATAACGGATAATACTGTTGGAGTTCCTGGCTCATGGAATGATTTACCAAATGCTGGAGGTACTGGGGCATATGAGCCTAAAGGATATATAGTAGAATATGGTGGCACCCTTGGAGACCCCGTTTTAAACATATCTACTAGTACCAGTATATACATCCCTCTAATAATAAATTTTGATCCAGAGCAAAGAAATTGTACTGGTGGGACCATGACTTTTACAGCTACCGCATCAGAAGGAGAAATCTATTGGTATGATGCCCCTTTAGGTGGAAATTTAGTAGAATCTGGAGATACATTTACCACACCATCTCTTACTAGTTCTAAAACATATTATGTTTCTGCATCGCCTGAAGGTTGCGCTACTACACAAAGAATTGCAGTAGAGGCAATTATAGACACGACTCCAGTTGTTATAACACCACCATCAGATATTAATCGATGTGATGAAGACAGAGCTGGTTTTCTAGATTTTGATCTACAAGCAGATCAAACTCCTATTATATTAGCTGGTTTAGATCCAATTTTAAATCCTGTCCTTACAGACTTTGAAGTATTGTATTTTGATAATTTACCAGATGCAGAGGCAAATAATACCTCAGCTGTGATTGCTAATCCATATATCGTAAACACCTCTCCAACACC
>JADFAM010000112.1 GCA_015665265.1 Flavobacterium sp. | reverse complement strand
TAGGATCCAAATGATAGGGTAGGAAATAGCAAAAATTAAAAACTGCATCAAAAATTTTTATACTGCAAATATCGTATTAAAATTTTTAATGATGTGGAATGAATTAATAGTTTTCTTTATGTTTGTGGTATGATACAAAATATGAGTCAAGCAGTTTTAATTCTTATCGTAGTAAACGTTTTGTTTACTGTAAAAGGGTTTGGAGATCACCTGTTTTTTGAGAAATTTAAATTTCAAGTCAATCAGATTTTGAAAGGTGAAAAAATTAGAATGATAAGCTCCGGTTTTTTACATGTAGATTGGTTACACCTAGGTTTTAACATGTATGCCTTATATCTTTTTGGAGATATTGTTGATGCAAGACTGGGTTCTTTTGGTTTCCTTGCAATCTATTTTGGTAGTTTGTTGGTAGGTAGCCTATATTCTCTATCCTATCATAAAAATGAACTTTATTATAGCGCAGTTGGTGCCTCTGGAGCTGTCTCTGGAATCGTTTATTCGTGTATCATGTTATATCCAGAAATGAAACTAGGGCTTATCTTAATACCCATTCCTATACCAGGATATATTTTTGGTGTTGCCTACTTATTGTATTCTATTTACGGTATGAAAAACAGGGTTGGTAATATTGGTCATTCTGCTCACTTAGGAGGAGCTATTGGCGGGTTTGTTTTTACACTACTATTATTTCCTCAAATTCTTAGAGAAAATTTATTAATGATTATTTTTCTCTCTTTACCTATCTTATTTCTACTATTTTTCGGAAAAAAACTAAATGTATAAAAAAAGTCTTATCAATTGATAAGACTTTTTTGAGCGAGAGACCAGGTTCGAACTGGCGACATTCAGCTTGGAAGGCTGACGCTCTACCAACTGAGCTACTCTCGCTGATAGATGCTACAAATATAAACTCATTTTTGGTTTAGACAATAAAAACAAGGATAATTTGGCAACTATTTATTTAATAATTTATAAAACAATTATAGACTTTTAGCATGTTGTTTTTTTTATTTAAAAATGGTCTATTTAACTAGTTGTATGTCTTTATTTTACATGATATTAAAAGATGTATTTTGCCCGTTTTTCTTAAAAAGAGTATATGTAATTTATTTTTTAATACTACCTCTTTTTTAAAAAAGAGGAGGCTAAAAAGAATCTTTCATTTCTGAAATTTCAAAAATCACTAAAGAAAAGATGACTGTAAGGCGATACTTAATAAAAAAAGTCGAGTAAAATACTCGACTTTATCTTGTAGCGAAGACGGGATTTGAACCCGTGACCTCAGGGTTATGAATCCTGCGCTCTAACCAACTGAGCTACCTCGCCTTGGTTAAGAGGGAGCAAATATACTTGAATTTTACAGTACTGCAAGGAGTGTTTTTAATTTTTTTTAACTAGATATATTACTTATATTGTCATTGCGATATTTAAAATTGGTATCTCTTCATAACAAATAACATATGAAATTATGAATAAAGTTAAATTTGAAATAGAATTTCCAATTCATGCTTCATCAAGCATGCTATATCAGTTATTCTCAACACCCTCAGGATTAGAAGAATGGTTTGCAGATAAAGCAAATTCTAGAGGTAAAATCATTACTTTTTATTGGGGCGATTCTGAAGAACAAGCATTGATTGTATCAAAGAAAAATGGAGAAAGGGCTCGCTACAAATGGATGGAATCCGAAGGAGATGAAAGTTATTTTGAATTTAGAATTCAGGTAGATGAAATTACCAAAGACGTTTCTTTAATGATAACTGATTTTGCAGAGGAAGACGAAATTGAAGAGGCAAAAATGCTCTGGGAAAACCAAATAGACGAATTAAAGCATGGCATAGGAGCTTAATCAACCATTTTATATAAAATTAATAAAGCTTTGGAATAAATCCAGAGCTTTTTTTATTTTTAGTAAGTGTTAAATGCGCTAAATTTGCAGTATATTATATTTAGTTAATGTAAATGGTAAATTATAATGGTGATTTAGTAGCTTTTGAAGATGCTAAAATTACACCAAACAACAGGGCTTTAAAGTACGGAGATTCAGTTTTTGAAACATTAAAATTAGTTAATGGTAAACTAATTTTTTGGGAAGCTCATTATTTCAGATTAATGGCATCTATGCGGATGTTGCGAATGAAAATTCCCATGAGTTTTACGCTAGAATTTTTAGAAAATGAAATTTTAAAAACAGCAAAAGCTACTAATTCAAACAATAATTTAAGAATTAGGCTTACCATCATCAGAAAAGACGGTGGTTTTTATTTGCCTTTAACTAATGAAGTAGATTACCTTATTGAATCTCAAGAAATTAATTTTGTAAATAAATCTATCTATAAGGTAGACTTGTATAAAGATTTTTATGTGTATTCCGGACATTTGTCAACCGTAAAAACAAACAATAAAATGATTCATACAATTGCCTCTATTTATGCTAAAGAAAACGAATTAGATAACTGTATTTTATTAAATGAAAGAAAAGGAGTGGTAGAGGCAACCAATGCTTCTCTTTTTTTAGTGAAAGGGTTGGTTATTAAAACTCCTCCTCTTACGGAAGGATGTTTAAAAGGCATAGCTAGAGAAAAAGTAAAAAGTATTATAGAATCAACTAAAGATTTTACGCTAGAGGAAACAGTTATATCGCCTTTTGAAATTCAAAAAGCAGATGAAGTTTTTTTAACAAATTCTATTCTAGGAGTTCAACCCATTACCAATTATAGAAAAAAAGAATTTTCTACTGAGATAGGAAAAAAAATAGCCGCAAATTTTAATATTTTAGAAATAACCAGTAAATAGCTAGTTTAAATTAATATTATCTGGAGCATTAGCCCATATTTTATAGGCTCCTCCTTTTTGCATTAATTTATTTTTCCAAAGAGATTTGTTATCTGCAGATAAAATATTTTCAAAATCATTTTCAGAAACAAACCACGAATTATCTGAAATTTCTTCTTCTAATTGAATTTTTGACCATCCAGTGTAGCCTAAGAAAAAACGAATTTGAGTATTCTTAATTTCTTTTTCTTGCAGTAAAATTTTTAAAGATTCAAAATTACCTCCCCAATACATATTTTCACTCACTTTTATGCTGTTAGGAATTAACTCGGGTATTTTATGAATAAAATATAAGTTGTCTTGCTCTACAGGACCTCCTTGATATATTTTAAAAGAACAATCTATTTCAGGTATGATGTCATTTACTGTGTAAGTAAGAGGTCTATTTAAAATAAAACCAACAGAACTATTTTCATTATGCTCAGTTAGAAGAATTATAGATCTGTTAAATGAGTCATCATGTAAAATGGAAGGTTCAGCTACTAACAAACTTCCTTTAAGTAATGTAATTTTAGACACTAATTTTT
>JADFAM010000128.1 GCA_015665265.1 Flavobacterium sp. | reverse complement strand
AAAATGCAACTAGCATTAAAATATTAGGGCCTATTTGTGCATTTTCATACATAGCCGAAAAACCGGTACCATCAAAATAAAAAAAAATAAAAGAAAAAAACAGCAATCCAATTCTTCGTGTAAAAACAGTCAGAATTTTCTTCAAATCATTCGTAGGAATTAGAAACATTAATTAGTTTGAATCGATTTAATTTTAGTCTGTCTCTCGTTTACATAGTCAAAGAAATTATCTCCATAAAAACCTGCTTCCTCTAACATAATTCTAATATCTTTCTGCCACTCTGGAATGCTAACTGTCACGTTTAACTCTATAGCATATACAGTGTTCTTATGAAGTGAATAATCTCCATTGAAAGGAACTCCGCCTTGAGAGTCCCACATACCGATGGTAGTCCCTGCACTATGCCCATATTTACCAAGCGGATGTGTATATATTGATGGGCGTAAACCTTCTTTTTTAGCAGTCGCTAAAGAACTTAAAAGAATTTCGTTCCCTGTTTTCCCTTCCATCATTGTGGTTGTTAAAATATCTTGCAATCGGTTTCCTTTTTTAAATGCCATAGCTAAAAACTCAGGAACTGCTGTTTCTTCGTCTTTCAACACATAAGCATGTTGTTGGCAATCTGTATTTAAACCAATATATGTGATCCCAAAATCACAATGCAATAAATCTCCTTTTTGAATAATTTTATCTTTGTCACCTTTGGTAAATGAATAAATATGTGATTGAAGTTTTTGATTGGTTCTTTGTATGTCTATTGTAGGGTGAAACCAGGTTTCTAAACCCATATCTGTGACTGTTTGCCTAAGAAACCAAACAACATCCTCTGTAGTTGTTTTACCCGGAATAATAACTTTCTCTGAAAAAGCATCATCAATAATATCGTGGGTTGTTTTTACCAACTTTTTAAATAATTTCATTTCTTTTGATGTCCTTGTTTCTAGCCATGCAATAGCTAATTTTTCTGCCGAAACTAATTTTGACACCAAAGAATCTGGTAAATTTTTAACTAACTCCTCATAATCTGTTTTAACCAGTCCGTCAGCTAGGGCAAAATGCTTTGAATAATTAATCCCAATTTTAGCTGGATTTCTTTTAGCAATAATGTCAGACAAAGCTTTCCATTGATTAGGTTCTAGTTCTTTATTCCAGGTAGATTTTATACTTTTTCCAATATCATAACGAGCTACAGCAATCCTTTCTATTGTGTTTTGCTTTTTATTTCTATAGAAAAGAATCATCGTTCTTCGTCGAGCATTTAACCATCTAGCTGGTAGCATTGTTTTTAAAACCGGATCTTCATTGTACTCTCTGGAAATAAGAAGCCACATATCTAAATTTGCATCGTCCATTAATTGGGGAAGAAGATTCTGAAATCTATCCTCTAATAACTCATCTTTGAGTATCGCTCGGTCTTTTTCTGAAAGAATTTGTGAAACACTTACTTGGATACTTAAAAAGAGTATCATTGATAATATTGTTCTCATATGATAATTGTAATTTTTCCTAAAGATACTTTATCCTTGTAAAAATTTAAAATTTTTGAAAAAAGAATCTTACATTAGATATGAATCTAAAAATAAAATAATTTGTAAATCATAAATGAAATATTTATTTAAATACTTAGCATTCTCTATTGTGGGCTTATTTCTATTTGCCTGCGGTTCTTATCCGGTTAATAATAGTAAAAAAAGTGAAGAAAAACCTGTTATTATTTCCAATGATAGTTTAGAATATGAGGTAATCATAATAGATACTGGCTTTACTCTTTATTTAAATACCATAGCAAAACCTAAAAATTATTATTCTTTAAATTATTTAGAAAACAGAAATAACATGTATGTAACCAACTGGAATTTAAGAGCATTAAATCCCTTAAAATTTAACTCTTCAATCTATGGAAATAGAATAGATTACAGCCCTCAAATACGTTATGGACTTGAGGTGAATTATAAATTATTCAACTATTTTCAGTTTGCACAACAGAAGTATAAAATAAGATTAGACGGTGCCTCAAGGCTATCACCAAACTTTAGGTAATTCTCTTATAACTGAGAAAACTATAGGTGTACTGGTTTTTATCATCTGGCAAAAAAGTTTCCTTAGACATCTCTTTCCATGAAGCCATATCTATAGTTGGGAAAAAAACATCTGCATCAAAATTTTGATGCACTTTAGTAATATCTAATTGATCTACTAATTTTTTCTCAATTGCTTCTTTATAAATTTGTGCTCCTCCTATGATGAAAGCATTTTTTTGATCTTTTATTAACTTTATGGCATCCTCCAAGCTATGAACAACCTCACAACCTTCTTTTTTGTATGAGATATTTCTAGTAATAATAATAGATCTTCTATTTGGCAAGGGTTTACCAATAGATTCAAAGGTATTTCTACCCATGATAATTGTATGCCCTGAAGTTACCTTTTTAAAACGCCTTAAATCTGCAGGTAAATGCCAAATTAAATCATTGTCTTTACCAAGCTCATTATTTAATCCTATGGCAGCAATTATTGTTATCATAAAAATTTATATAGCTACTGAGCCTTTGATGTGTGGGTGCGGATTATAATTTAAAAGCTCAAAATCATCAAAAGTAAAATCAAAAATACTATTGATTTCAGGATTTATTTTCATTGTTGGTAATGCTCTAACTTCTCTAGACAATTGTAATTCTAGTTGCTCATAGTGATTACTGTAAATGTGAGCATCTCCAAATGTATGAATAAACTCTCCTGCTTCATAACCGCATACTTGAGCCATCATCATTGTAAATAATGCATAAGATGCAATATTAAACGGCACCCCTAGAAAGATATCTGCACTTCTTTGATAAAGTTGACAAGATAGTTTACCATCAGATACATAAAATTGAAAAAATGCATGACATGGTGGTAGGGCTGCTTTTCCATTGGCCACGTTTTCTGAAAAAGAAGCTGAATTATCTGGCAATACACTTGGGTTCCAAGCAGAGATTAGCATTCTTCTGCTATCTGGATTATTTTTTAAAGTTTTGATAACTTCTTTTAATTGATCTATATCATCACTATTCCAATTACGCCACTGATGACCATAAACAGGACCTAAATCTCCATTTTCATCTGCCCACTCGTTCCAAATTCTCACGCCATTATCTTGAAGATATTTGACATTTGTATCACCTTTTATAAACCACAATAATTCATATACTATAGATTTTAGGTGTAGTTTTTTTGTGGTAACCATTGGAAAACCCTCACTTAAATCAAATCGCATCTGGTATCCAAAGACACTTTTTGTACCTGTGCCTGTTCTATCTGATTTCTCGTTTCCGTTCTCTAAGACGTGTTTTACTAAGTCATGGTATTGCTTCATAATTGATTCATCTCTTGGTATAT
>JADFAM010000108.1 GCA_015665265.1 Flavobacterium sp. | reverse complement strand
GCCGATGTTGTCTTATGGAGTGATCATCCACTATCTATATATGCAAAAGCTGAAAAAACAATCATAGAAGGCAAGATCTATTTCGACATAAAAGATGAAGAAAGAAAAAGAGCAGCCATTAAATTAGAAAAAGCAAAACTAATTA
Source organism: Flavobacterium sp. (assembly GCA_015665265.1). Lineage (GTDB taxonomy): Bacteria > Bacteroidota > Bacteroidia > Flavobacteriales > Flavobacteriaceae > Polaribacter. The sequence continues at coordinate 3,429 of JADFAM010000108.1, read as the reverse complement.
ACTTGATGTTAAAAGAAAAAATGGGTGGTGGTAAAACACAATTACCAAAAAAAAGAAGAGATAGAAATTTTCATTGTGACACAAAAGAAATATAAAAAATGAGAAGAATTATATATAGTTTGATGTTTTTATTTACAATAGTAAACATCACAGCGCAGCAAACGCCAGCAAGTAAGCAAGCTGAATCAATATCTATTGAAGGAGCAACAGCCCATTTGGGTAATGGAGAGGTTATTGAAAATTCTCTTTTAATGTTTAGAGAAGGGAAAATTATTTTTGTTGGTAGTTCTAAAACAAAAATAGCAAGAATTGGAAAGATTATTAAGGCTAATGGCAAGCATATTTATCCTGGGTTTATAGCTACCAACTCAACTTTAGGCTTGGTAGAAGTAGATGCGGTTAAAGCATCTTCTGACGTAAGAGAAACCGGGATTATGAATCCACACATTAGAAGTATCATAGCTTATAATGCAGAAAGTAAAGTAATTGAATCTATGCGTCCTAATGGAGTTTTAATGGCGCAAATCACTCCTCGTGGAGGGACTATTTCTGGAACCTCCTCTGTAGTTCAACTAGATGCCTGGAATTGGGAAGATGCTTCACTAAAAAATAATGATGCTATCCACATGAACTGGCCATCTAGTTTTACAAGTGGACGATGGTGGCTTGGTGAAGATCCGGCTCTCAAACCAGACAAAAACTACCTAAAAAAAATAGAAGAAATAGCATCTTTTTTTAAAAGTGCAAAACAATATCACAAAAAAAATAATTCTATAAAGAATTTGCCCTTTGCTTCAACTGAAGGATTATTTCTTGGAACTCAAAAGCTTTTTGTTCATGCCAGTGGGCAAAGAGAAATTACAGATGCTGTTACTATGGCAAAGGATTTAGGGATTAACAATATAGTTTTAGTTAATGGTCATGAAGCTGAAAAAGTTTCAAGCCTGCTCGTTAAACACAATATACCTGTTCTACTTGAAAGGCCTCATAGAAATCCAGAAAGCGAAGATCATGCCTATGATTACACGTACACTATCGCAAAAACATTAACAGATTTAGGAATTTTAGTTGGTATCGGCATGGAAGGGCAAATGGAAAGAATGAATACACGTAATTTACCATTTTACGCAGGTACATTTGCTGCACATGGTTTAGAAAGAGAGAATGCCGTTAAATTGATTACAAATAATGCTGCAAAAATTCTTGGTATAGATGACACTGTTGGAACACTTGAGGTTGGTAAAGATGCTACTTTGTTTATTTCTGAAGGTGATGCTCTTGATATGAGAGGAAATATTTTAACTGAAGCTTTTATCCAAGGGAGAAAAATAAGTTTAGAATCACACCAAACCAAATTATGGAAAAGGTATTCCAATAAATATAAAACAGAATAAAATGAAAAAGGCTCTAACAATTTAGAGTCTTTTTTTATAAAATTTACTATCCGAAAAAGAATTAAAAAGTATAAATTTGTAAGAAACTAATATTAAATGTTTCAAATTAAATGAAACAAATACAAAGTGTCCAAAATCCTCTAATAAAAAACATTCTTAAACTTCAAGAGAAATCTCGGGAAAGAAAAAAACAACAATTATTTGTTGTAGAAGGGAAAAGAGAAATTGAACTCGCATGTAAAGGTCAATTTGATATTGACTCACTTCTATTTATTCAACAAAAAATAGAGTATGATTACCTAAAACAGTTTAATGCTAGAGAAGTAATTGAGATTACTCAAGAGGTTTATCAAAAAATAGCTTACAGAGAATCTACGGAAGGAATTATAGCCACAGCTAAATCCAAGTATATAGATTTAAACTCGCTCATCTTTAAAAATAAAGAACCACTAATTTTAGTAATTGAAGGTATTGAGAAACCTGGAAACATTGGCGCCATGATTCGATCTGCTGATGCGGCTAATATTGATGCTATAATTTTAGCAGATCCAAAGACAGATCAATACAACCCAAATGTAATAAGATCAAGTGTAGGAGGTGTTTTCACTAAGAATATTGTAATCTCTTCATCAGATGAGGTCATAAAATTTTTTAAAAAAAATAACATAAGAATGTATGCAGCAACTTTACAAAACTCAAACAAATATACAGATGAAGATTACACAGAGGCATCAGCTATAATAGTAGGAACAGAAGCTAACGGATTAACTCAAATTTGGAGAGATCATTCAACAAAAAACATTAATATTCCCATGCAAGGAGAAATTGACTCTATGAATGTATCTGTAGCAGCTGCAATCATCCTTTTTGAAGCAAAAAGACAACGAAACTTTAAATAAAAAATAAGTATATGAAAATACTAGGGATGGATATCGGTGGCTCTGGAATTAAAGCAGCAATTGTTGATACAAAAACAGGTGAATTAATTTCCGATAGACATAGAATAGCCACACCAAAGCCAGCTACACCAGATGCTGTTGCTGAAGTTGTGAAGAAAATGATAAGCAATTTTAATTGGAACAAAGCTGTTGGATGTAGTTTTCCAACCACAATAATAGATGGAAAATGTATTCATTCTGGTAATTTAAGTACTAAGTGGAAAAACATTCAGGTTGATGATTTTTTTAAAAATATTTGTGAGATTCCATTTTACATAAGTAATGATGCTGATTTAGCTGGTATGGCTGAAGTAACTTTAGGAGCTGGCAAAGGAAAAAAAGGAGTGGTTTTAGTAATTACTATTGGAACTGGAATAGGATCTGGCTTATTTTACAATGGAAAATTAATCCCTAATTTAGAAATAGGAAAATTACTACACAAAGATGGAGAAATAATTGAGTTTTTTTGTGCAGATTCCATTAGAAAAAAAGAAGAATTAACCCTAGAGGAATGGGCTTTACGCTTTGATATTTTGCTGCAATACATTAAAACTATATTCTCACCTAATTTAATAATTTTGGGAGGTGGTATTAGTAAAAAATACGATAAATTTAAACAATACTTGAGTACAGATGTAAAGATTAAAGTTGCCAAATTTAAAAATAATGCAGGGATTATCGGCGCTGCCATGTATGCTAGTAAAAAGATTAATAAATAATGGAACCCTCTACTCTATTTAATATCCTCATAACCATTTTATTAATAAAATTCGTTATTGATAGTGTTTTAAATCATTTAAATGCAAAAAATTTTAATGATACCTTACCCAATGATGTTTCTGATGTATATGAAATTAACGAGTACCAAAAATCTCAAACATACAAAAGAACAAATCACAACTTTAGTAAAATCACTTCATTTTTTTCTTTAATTACAACACTTCTTTTTTTCTTTTTTAACGGGTTTTCAATTGTAGACGAGATAGCAAGAGGATTTTCTGACAATATCATAATCATAACTTTAATTTTTTTTGGAATTATTATTGTTGGAAGTGATATCATTAGTATTCCTTTTTCTTTGTATAAAACCTTTGTTA
>JADFAM010000015.1 GCA_015665265.1 Flavobacterium sp. | reverse complement strand
TTTTGACTCTTTTTTTTCTTTCTCTTTTTTTAATCTCTTACTTTCTTTTTTTTCTTTTTTACTACTTTTAGCGTTGTCTTTTTTTACTTCTCTCTCCAATTTTCTAATTTCTTTTTCAAGCTCTTTAGTTCCTTTATCTTCGTTTTTTATTGGAGTTTCATTCTCATCAGAATTTCTTTTAAAGATATTTAAAATTCCTTTTTTGGACTTATCTTTTTTAATCTTAATTTTAGTTGGTTTCACTCTAGTTCTTTTTGGTTTCACTCTTAGAGGAACGTCTAATAATTCATCAGACTTTTTGTTGATATCATTAGAAGTGTTATTTCTAATAGATTGTACAGTCTCTTTTTGTAATTTTATTACTCCTGAAGCTTGTCTTTTACTTTTCTTTGAAAAAACATTACGCACCTTTCCAAATAATCTATTAAAGAATTTTCTTTTTTTAACTTTAAATTTTCTTTCATCTATAGGAGTTCCATTTTCGTCTAGTTTGGTTACTTTATCTATATGTCTGTCAAATCTATAGGATGCGCCAAAAGAGGTGTAATACCCTGATGTAAAAGAATCTGCTAAAAGACGCACAGAACTATTTATTTGGATATTTCTATTGTAAAAGAAAGCTATACCTGAACCTATGTTAGATTGGTATTTGTATTTATCGAACATACTTTGATTTTCAATAAAAATAGACCATCTTGGGCTAAAGCTGTAAGTGGCAGTAACGATGTAGGAAAATTCTGGAAGCTCAGTTCCAATTCTATCATAATATAAATTGGTTACTATATTAAAATTATCAGAAAGATCATTTTGTAATAAAACTCCAGCTTTAGGAGAAAAATCTTTTGTTACAAAAACATCATCTGGTATACCAGTATTTATCCCAACATAAGCTGCAACTGAAGGAATAAATCTCTTAAAATCAAATCTATTTCTTTCTACCCAACTTCTAATCTCTTTAGATTTGTCTGTATATTTTTGTTCGTAAATTAAGTATTTTGCAGCGACGGTAAATTTTCCAATTCCGCTTTTATAATAGCTGGAGTTAAAAATATTTTGAAAACTAATTTGTTCATTTTGATAAGCTAAATTCAAATTAAGCTCTAGTTTTTCTTTAAAAAAACTTGTTCTAAATAGAAAATCTACACCATACGATTGAGGTCTAGAAAATGTAGGATGAATATCTGTACTTCTATAAAAAAGACTAGTTTCTAATTGATATACTCTTGTTCCAACGCTATAAGGACTTTCTGAAAACCCGGGTCTATTTGAATTTATAATATTTGTGTATTGAGCTAAAAGTGTTTGACTAAAAAGTATGAAGAAGACAATCCAAAATTTTTGAAGTTTAGCAACAAAATAATTATTCTCAGGAAATGTCAATTTTTTTTCGTTTTACACAAACATACTGTAAAAATAGGACTCATCAAATGCAATAAATACTTTTTTAAGACTGTTTAAATTTTGTATTCTATTAACGTATCAATTATCATCAAATTGTTACTTTTGAATTTAATTTAATTTTAAAATGCAAGAAGCAGAATTAATGGGTTTGCTAAGAACACTTTTTATTTTCGTGATTGTTTATTACTTCTTCCGTTTCGCGGCAAGAGTATTTGGACCACTCTTAATAAAGAAGGCGGTTCATAAAATGCAACAAAAAGCTCAAAAGCAATATAACACCAGTCATCAACAAACAGAAACATCAGCTACCAAAGAAGGTGAAACTATCATAGATAAAAAGCCAAACTCTTCAAACCAAGGAAATAATTCTGTTGGTGAATACGTAGATTTTGAAGAAATAGATTGATATGAATTTTAAACAAATTATACCTCACATAGTCTCTTTATCACTATTTGTAGTTGTAGCTTTAATGTACTTTAATCCAGTATTAAAGGGAAAGAAAATCTCACAATCTGATATTACACAACATATTGGAATGGCTAAAGAAGTTAATGACTTTAGAAAAGCAACAGGTGAAGAACCTTATTGGGCTGAAAGTGCTTTTAGTGGAATGCCTACCTATCCAATTGGAACTTATTTTCCTAATGATTACATTACTAGTCTAGACCGTCTTATACGTTTTCTACCTAGGCCAGCTGATTATTTATTTCTCTATTTTTTTAGTTTTTATATTTTATTACTTGCTTTCAAGGTTGATTGGAAAATAGCTATAGTAGGTTCTTTAGCATTTGGTTTTTCTACATATCTTATAATTATTTTTGGTGCAGGACACAATTCAAAAGCACATGCTATTGCCTACATGCCATTAGTTTTAGCGGGTATTGTATTTATTTTTAAAAAAAGATATCTCCTTGGCTTTATAGTAACAAGTATTGCTACTGCTTTAGAAATTAAAGCAAATCATCCACAGATGACGTACTACTTATTATTTGCCATTCTAATTTTGGGTGTAGTTGAATTGATAGAAGCTATTCAAAAAAATAAAATTAAACAGTTTATTACTCAATCATCTATCATTATTGTTGCTATGCTATTGGCTGTTGGTGTTAATTCTTCAAGACTTTTAGCCACAAAAGAATATGCAGATGTTAGTACTCGAGGTAAAACTGCTTTAACGATAAACCCAGATGGCACCAAAAAAGAGGTTACAACTGGCCTATCAAAAGAATACATTACACAATTTAGTTATGGCAAAGCTGAGACATTTAACTTATTTGTTCCCAGGTATATGGGAGGTGGCACAGTTGAAAGCTTAGATAAAAATTCTAATACGTATCAATATGTATCATCTATAGCAGGTTCTAAACAAGCTGATGGTTTTACAAAACAAGTATACACGTATTGGGGAGATCAATTAATAGTTGAGGCTCCTGCCTATATAGGAGCTGTGATGTTATTTCTTTTTTTTCTAGGTGTTTTTATACTTAAAGGCAAGTATAAATATTGGCTGGTAGCTTCTTCAGTTTTTGCAATCCTAATGAGTTGGGGTAAGAATTTTCAGTTTTTGACTGACTTTTTTATTGATTATATACCATTATATAATAAATTTAGAGCCGTTTCATCATTTCAAGTAATTGCAGAATTATGCATCCCTTTGATGGGGTTTTTGGCAGTAAGAGAATTTTTCTTTTCAAAAACTGATAAAGAACAAAAAAAAATTGCTCTAAAAAAAGCATTGTATAGTAGTGTAGGATTAATTGTTATTGGATTACTATACGCACTCTCATTTTCAACCTTTGAAGGAATAAGAGATGCAAGCTATTCTGAGTACGAGGGATTATTAGATGCTGTAAAGGCAGATAGGTTGTCTATGTTGTATTCAGATAGTTTTAGATCTATACTTTTAATAGTAGTAGGATTTGTAGTTCTATGGTTATTTTTAAAACAACAACTTAAATACACCACATCAATCATAGCTTTTGCAGTTTTAATTCTTTTTGATTTAGTTCAGGTAAATTTAAAATACGTAAATGCTGATGATTTTAAAGAAGCTAGAGCTATAGATAAACCTTTTAAAGCTTCTATTGTAGATCTTCAAATACTAAAAGATAAAAGTCATTACAGAGTTGCAAACTTTTCAACTGATCCATTTCAAGATGGTAGGACATCGTATTTTCATAAATCTATAGGAGGTTATCATGCTGCTAAAATCGGTAGATACCAAGACTTAATAGAATTTCAATTATCAAAACAAAATATGCAAGTTTACAATATGTTAAACGTAAAGTATTTTATTATTCCAGGAGATGATGGAGAAGAAGTAGCTCAGCAAAATCCTGATGCAAATGGGAACGC
>JADFAM010000038.1 GCA_015665265.1 Flavobacterium sp. | reverse complement strand
AAACAAAACTTTTTACCTCTTTTACTTCTCCTAAATCAATTCCCTCTATTAAAACTTCCCCAACTCTTACTCTTATTAATCTTAAAGTTGGAAATCCTACAGCTGCGGTCATTTTTCTAACTTGTCTAAACTTTCCTTCTGTTATAGTTATAGAAATCCAACTAGTTGGTCCGTGTCTGTCATCTCTAATTTTTTGAGTTCTGTTTTTAAAGTTGGGATTATTTATAATTGATGCTTGACAACTTTTAGTTAAATATTTCTTTCCATTAAAACCTATTTCAACCCCTTGTTTTAATTTTTTAATAGCCTCTTTTGTAATATTACCATCTACTTGAACATAGTATTCTTTTTCTATTTTTTTACTTCTTATAAATTCACTTACCTTTCCATCTGTTGTTAAAAGAAGTAACCCCTCAGAATTAACATCTAATCTACCTATAGCCATTGTTTTTTTTGGGAAATCATAGTGCTCACCTAGTAATTTTTTTCTCCTCTTATTAGGATTTACAAATTGAGAAATAGTTCCGTAGGGCTTATGAAATATAAAGTGTTTATGAGTACTCATTAAAATAAAAAAACGAATCAAAAATAATCTTTTTCTGATAAAAAAAACTATTCTAATTTTGTACCTTGTGATACTGAAATACAAACAGGAAAAACAAATTAGATTTATGTCAAAAGATAAAGAAAAACAAGCAAAATTAAAAGCGCTTCAATTAACATTAGACAAATTAGATAAAACTTATGGCAAAGGGTCTGTTATGAAAATGGGCGACTCTGTTGTAGAGGAAGTAGAAGCAATTTCTTCAGGTTCTTTAGGTCTAGATTTAGCTTTAGGAGTTGGTGGTTACCCCAGAGGAAGGGTTGTAGAAATATATGGTCCAGAATCTTCAGGTAAAACAACACTAACACTTCACGCAATAGCAGAAGCACAAAAAGCAGGCGGCATAGCTGCTTTTATTGATGCAGAGCACGCCTTTGACCGTTTTTATGCTTCAAACTTAGGCGTAGATATTGATAATTTAATTATTTCTCAACCAGATCACGGAGAACAAGCTTTAGAAATAGCAGACAATTTAATTCGATCAGGAGCAATCGATATTGTTGTGATAGATTCTGTAGCCGCCTTAACACCTAAATCAGAAATTGAAGGAGAAATGGGTGATTCAAAAATGGGTCTTCATGCTCGTTTAATGTCTCAAGCTCTTCGTAAGCTAACAGGAACAATAAGTAAAACAAAATGTACTGTAATTTTTATAAATCAACTACGTGAAAAAATAGGAGTTATGTTTGGTAACCCTGAAACAACCACGGGAGGTAATGCATTAAAGTTTTACGCCTCTGTAAGGCTAGATATAAGAAGAAGAACACAAATAAAAGATGGAGACAGGGTAATAGGGAACCAAACAAAAGTAAAAGTTGTTAAAAACAAAGTTGCTCCACCATTTCAAATAGCAGAATTTGATATTATGTACGGTGAGGGTATCTCTAAAGTTGGAGAAGTTTTAGATATTGGTGTAGAGCTTGGAATCGTAAAAAAGAGTGGGTCTTGGTTTAGCTATGGAGAAACTAAATTAGGACAAGGAAGAGACGCTGTTAAATCATTAATAAAAGATAATCCAGATTTATCAGAAGAATTAGAACTGAAAATTAAAGAAGCTATAGATAATCAGTAATATAGAATTCCAATAAAAGGCCACTGTATTAACAGTGGTTTTTTTATACACCAGTACTTCCAAATCCACCTTTACCTCTTTTTGTTTTATCTAAAACAGAAACTTCTACCCAAGTAATTTGTTCATGTTTAGCGATTATCAATTGAGCTATTCGTTCCCCGTCTTTTATTAAAAAGTCTTCATTAGACAAATTAACCAATATCACCCCTATTTCTCCTCTGTAATCTGCGTCTACAGTTCCTGGGCTGTTTAATACAGTAACCCCTTTTTTAGCAGCTAAACCACTTCTTGGCCTTACTTGAGCTTCCAAACCAGCAGGTAACGCAATAAACAACCCTGTTTTTACAATTACTCTATCTAAAGGTTTTAATGTTATAGACTCACTGATATTAGCACGTATATCCATTCCAGCAGAAAGAAGCGTTTCATAAGAAGGTATTTGATGTTTAGATTTATTGATTATTTGTACAGTCATTATAGTAGTATTGATTAAAACAAATATAATAAATCAACCTAGTAATAGATATTAGATACAAGAATTATTACTTTTGAAAAAATATTTAAAAACTTACAATGGATAATCAACCAAAAGTCGCGGTTTTAGGTGGGGGTAGCTGGGCAACTGCTATCGTGAAAATGTTGTGTGAAAATCTAGAGACTGTTGGCTGGTATATGAGAAGTACATATGTTTTAGAACATATAAAACTTAATAAACACAATCCAAATTATCTAAGTTCAGCAGAACTTCACCCTAATCAGTTAATTTTATCAAACAACATAAATAAAACAGTAGAGAATTACGATATTTTAGTGTTTGCTATCCCTTCAGCATTTTTATCATCAGAGCTAAGAAAATTAACCACCCCTTTAACTGATAAAGTAGTTTTCTCAGCCATTAAAGGCATTGTGCCTGAGTCAGGTTTAATTGTTGGAGAACACTTTTTTAAAAATTATAATACTCCATACAATAATATTGGGGTAATAACAGGCCCATGCCATGCAGAAGAAGTTGCCATGGAAAGACTTTCTTATCTAACAATTGCGTGCCAAGATCAAGACCAAGCAAAGAAGGTTGGAGAATGTTTAAAAAGCAGATACATACGTGTTAAAATATCGGATGACATTATAGGAACAGAGTATGCTGCAATGTTAAAAAACATTTTCTCTATAGCAGCAGGGATATCACACGGTTTAGGCTATGGAGACAATTTTCAGTCTGTGCTTATGAGCAACTCTATACGCGAGATGAAACGTTTCATAAAAAAAGTTCATAAAATGAAAAGAAATATAAATAATTCAGCATATCTCGGAGATTTATTAGTTACAGGGTATTCTACTTTTAGTAGAAACAGAATGTTTGGCAATATGATAGGTAAAGGCTATACAGTTAAATCTGCAATGTTAGAGATGAGTATGGTGGCTGAGGGATATTATGCAACTAAAAGTGCAAAAAAAATAAAAGAGGAGAATGGAGCGGTTACTCCAATTATAGATGCAGTTTATTCTGTTCTTTATAAAGGAAAAGATGCAAAAAGAGTTTTTGAAGAACTAACAAAACAAATAGATTAATACTCTAAACAAAGTGTGTTAAAAATAAAATTACAGTGAAAACAATTCAAGAAGCAGTTGAAAGCACAATTAGAAAAACACCTTTTCTAGAGGAAGCGCTTAATGAAAAACTTATAAATGTTTCTTCTTTAGCTAGGGTTATTCTTCCTGAGGTTTCAACCTTATTAAACAAACAAGTGAAGGTTGGCGCTGTTATGATGGCTATTAATAGACTATCTCCTGCAAACGAGTTAAGAATAAGAAAAAATATCAGAAAATTTACCCTCTCTTTAGGTGATTTTATTGTACGCTCAGACCTAAGTGATTTTACCTTTAAGAATACGAGTACACTCTTTAAGGAGATTGCAAGAATTTTAAATGAAGCTGCTAATAATAGTGAATCATTTATTACTGTTTCACAAGGTATTTTCGAAACAAATGTTGTTGTAGGTGAAGCAATGTTGCCGTATGTAAAAGAGTTTTTTATTAAAGAAAAGTTAATTCACAACATTAAGAATTTAGCCTCAATTACAATTAAATTACCAAAAGAAAACTTAGAACAACCAGGGGTATATTATTTCATTTTAAAACAACTTGCGTGGGCAAATATACCTTTGCAAGAAGTAATATCTACAACAAACGAAATGACACTAGTGGTTAAAGAAAAAGACATCAACAAAGCTTTTGCTATATTAATGGA
>JADFAM010000048.1 GCA_015665265.1 Flavobacterium sp. | reverse complement strand
ATGAGCCATTAGTAAAGCTGCTTTCATTGGTTTCATCTGATTTAAATAATCTCTTCCAGCCCAAAAATCATTGTAGTCACCAGTAATTCTATCCATTCCGTTTTTCATTTCAGAATCTCTAACAGTCTTGTTATTATATGCGCGTTTAGATTCATCGCCACTGTGAATAAAATCATACAATACATCTATATCCTCACCTAGGTATCCTCCCGGAGATCTTACCAATCCATTAGACCTGTAATAATGATAATAGGAAGTATTTGGAGCTATAGGTATAATAGCTTCAAGACCTTGAACACCAGTTGTAGCAGCGGCTAGAGGGAGTGTTCCGTTGTAGGAGGTACCAGTCATGCCTACCTTTCCAGTAGACCAATACGCAGAGACAGTCTTGTCTCCGTAGGGTTCTGTGTACCCTTTAGTTCTTCCACATAGCCAATCTATAATTGCTTTAGGTGCCAAAGATTCATTTTGTCCACCAACAGTTGGGGCTCCCTGTGAAAGTCCGGTACCAGGAGAAGAAGAATGAACAACTATGTACCCTCTTGGAACCCATTTTCTAATATGAGAATTTGAAATAATAGGTCTTTTTCCCCTTCTGACAACGTTTGGGTGAACAATCCCCTCTACTTCTTCTCCTATCTCATGTTTAACATTCCAAAAAGCACCCTCAGTCTCTGGAGCAACTCCAGCAAAATATGGACTAGTCACATATATTATAGGTAGTTTTAGATCTTGAGTATCTGTTTGAAAGGGTCTAGTTACTGAAACGTGCATTCTATCCTTCTTTCCGTCTCCATCTGTATCAAAATTAGTTGCTACCCATAAATCGTGTCTTATCCATTGGTTAGGAGTATTAAATGCATCTATTATTTGTGATTCTCCATCTTTAAAAACAGGAACTGCTTTTTCTTGAGCATTTAAAAAAAGAACTGTAAAAAGTAAACTAAATAGAATTATTTTCTTCATGTATTAATTTTTAAAAGTGGTGGTTTATTTTATGATTGAATCTGAAAAAATCAGGTGAATTTAAATTTCATTTTTATGCTCATAGTCAATTTACAGTCGTAAAAATACAAAACAAAAAAGGAGAGCTAAACAATTAAGCAGTTATTTGAATAGAGATTTTTATGTTTCATATAATAAATTTGTATTTTTAGTAATATTTTTAAAACTCTATCATGCAAATTTTAAAAAAACTAACTGTACTAGCCATTTTTTTTACTATCTCTAATTCATTTTCTCAAGATTATTTTTTTAAAGATAAGAATCCATTTGATTCAAGAATTCCAACACCAGAGGAATTCTTGGGATATCCAATCGGAGATCAACACACTAGACATGACCAAATAGTATCTTACTTGTACAAATTAGCTGAAATTTCAGATAAGGCAGAAATCGAGGTATATGGGTATACTCACGAAAGAAGGAAACTAGTTATACTAAGAGTTTCATCTGAGGATAATTTAGCGGATTTAAATGAGATTAAAAAACAACACCTAAAATTTTTAGACCCCAGTCTAAGTCCTACAAATTATGATGCTATTCCTGTTTTTGTTCAACTTGCTTACAATGTTCATGGAAATGAACCTTCTAGTTCTGAAGCGGCATTATTAACTGCTTATACACTAGTTGCTTCGGAGAGTGAAGAAGTAAAAAATTATCTTAATAATTCTGTTATTTTTATAGACCCCACCATTAATCCAGATGGAAGAGATAGACATACTCAATGGGCTAATCAATTCAAGGCATATTCCTTAGTTTCTGATAATGCTGATGCAGAGCACAATGAAATGTGGCCTAGAGGTAGAACTAATCATTATTGGTTTGATTTAAATAGAGATTGGTTGTTAGCTGTTCATCCAGAAAGTCAGGGAAAATTAAAATGGTATCATGATTGGTATCCCAACGTAGTGACAGACTTTCATGAAATGGGTACTAATAGTAATTTCTTTTTTGAACCAATGAAAGCTATTGGTTCTAAGGATCCAATAATGCCAAAAGAAAATTACGAAGATTTAAATAATTTATTTGCACCGTATTTTGCAAAAACTATGGATGATATCGGATCTCTGTATTTTACCAAAGAAGCTTTTGATGGAACGTATCCAGGATACGGTTCCTCTTATCCAGATCTTCAGGGTGCTCTGGCGTTATTGTTTGAACAAGCAAGTTCTAGAGGTCACTTACAAGATACAGATTATGGGACAATGTCATTTGGATTTACCATAAGAAACCAATATAGATCAAGTATAGCTACCATTAAAGCAGCAGTAGAAAATAAAACGGTATTAAGAAAATACCAACAAGATTTTTTTAAATCTGCTGTTGCAAAGAAAACTGCTTCAGGTTTTTCTGGATATGAATTTGGAGATAATTACGACCAAAATAGAAATAAATCTTTTGTTGATTTCTTGATGAAACATAAGATTAAAGTATATGAAAAAGGGGCTAAATTTTATGTGCCTTTAAAACAAAAACAACATAGAATGGTTCAAACAATGTTTGAAACATATAGCCAATATGCAGATAGTGTTTTTTATGATGCGTCTGCCTGGAGTGTTTCTAATTTTTATAATATGAAACCTAAAGGGATAAAGTCAGCAAGAATAGGGAAGGAAATAACAATTTCCTCGAAGCTATTAAATAATCCTAAAGTTTCAAAAACAGAGTATGCTTACCTTTTAGACTGGGATGATTATAACGCTCCAGCTGCATTAAATTATATCCAACAAAGAGGAATAAAAGCTTCCGCCGCCTTCAAGAAATTTTCAGCAAATACAACTGAAGGGGTTAAAAATTTTAATTACGGAACAGTTATGATTCCTGTGAGTAAACAACAGTTGTCATCATCTGATGTGTATGAAGTTGTAAGCGAGGCACAACAAAAATTTATGGTGCCAGTATATGCTACAAATACAGGATTTAGTGTAAAAGGGATAGATTTAGGAAGTAATAATTTCAGAAAAATTCACAAAGTCAAAGCAGCTATGTTTATTGGAAATGGAGTCTCCTCATATGAAGCAGGAGAAGTATGGCATTTATTGGATACAAGAGTAGAAATGCCAATTACGAAGTTGCAACTTCACAATTTGAATAGAATTTCATTAGATAAATATAATATCTTAGTTATGGTATCTGGGAATTATAGTCAGTTAGACTCTATTCAAAGAAATAAAATTAAAGATTGGACAAGTAGAGGTAATACTATAATTACTATTGGTAGTGCTTCAAAATGGTTGATCTCAAAAAAACTAGTAAAAGAAAGTCTCACAAAAAAATCTACAGATAAAAAAGACTCCTCCAATAAAATTGTAAAGAGACTGCCTTATGAAGATGCTAGAGAAAATATTGGTAGAGAAAGATTAGGTGGTTCTATTTTTGAGATCGAATTAGATCTCACACATCCACTAGGTTTTGGGTTTAGAGATATTAAATTACCAGTTTATAAAAACAATACTGTATTTTTAAAACCTAGTAAAAACCCGTATGCTACCGTAGCAAAATACTCAGCAGATCCTCATATAGACGGGTATATCTCTCCAGTTAATTTAAATACCTATTTAAAACCCTCTGCGTCGTTATTAGTAAGTCCAATAGGAAAAGGAAGGGCTATTTTATTTGCAGATAACCCAAACTTTAGGGGTGCTTGGTATGGTACTAATAAACTATTTTTAAATGCTTTATTTTTAGGAAATAATATATCAGTTCCACAAATAGGAAATTAACAATGTATCGTATGAAAAAATTACTTATTATATTTTTACTGCTGCTAGTTCATAAAGGATTTTCTCAAGAAAACTACTTAGGTGATGGGCCTTTTGATCAATTAATTATTAGAGGAGTTACCTTAATTAACGGAGATGGCTCACCTCCAAGAGGACCTGTAGACATAGTTGTTGAAAATAACATCATTGTTGCTATACAAGTTGTAGGGTATCCAGGAGTAGAAATTGAAGAA
>JADFAM010000084.1 GCA_015665265.1 Flavobacterium sp. | reverse complement strand
CATATTAGGATTTAAATGGTTGCCTGCTTTAATCATTCTTTTAGGAGCTTTACTAGGCGCCTTTGTATATGGCTTGCTCAGCAAAAGATTACCCAATTAATTAAAAAATAATAAAGTAAGCTAAACCAATTGAGAATGCAACAGCAGTTGATAGATAGTTTTGGAAGACAAATGAATTATATCCGTTTGGCAGTTACAGATCGATGTAATTTACGATGTCAATATTGTATGCCTGCTCACGGGATTGAAATTGCTCCACGCGAAGAATTATTGACTTTCAAGGAAATGTATCGCATCATTAGAGTATTAACAGAATTAGGGGTTACTAAAATTAGATTAACAGGAGGTGAACCTTTTGTTCGAAAAGACTTTGTAGGATTTTTAGAAATGCTTTCATTTAATGATTTATTAGAAGCTATAAATATTACTACCAATGGGGCTATGATTTCTAAACATATTCCAGTCCTAGAGAGGATGGTTAAAATTAAACACATCAACTTAAGTATTGATAGTTTACAAAAGGAGAAATTTCATCAAATTACACGAAGAGATGTTTTTCCAGAAGTATATAAAACTTTTGAGGCATTAGAAAAAAGTACGCTAAATTTAAAATTAAATGTTGTTGTTCAGCCAGGATTTAATACAGACGAAATTGTTGATTTTGTAGCCTTAACAAAAAATAATAACGTGGCCGTTCGTTTTATTGAAGAAATGCCTTTTAATGGAAAAGGTCAGAGAGAGATGAAAGAAAATTGGAATTATACTCGAATTTTAGAAGAGATAAAAACTAAGTTTGATCCAAAATCTATCGTTTCAGAAATATCATCCACCTCTAAGAATTTTAGCATAAAAGGACACAAAGGCACTGTAGGAATTATTCCAGCTTTTACCAGAACTATTTGCGGAGATTGTAATAGGATTAGAATCACTCCAGTTGGAACTTTCAAAAATTGTCTATTTGATGATGGGGTTTTTAATATTAGGGATTTTCTAAGAAATGGAGCCAGTAATAACGATTTAAAGGAACTATTCTTAAAATTAGTAAAAGAAAAACTAGCAAATGGTTTTATAGCTGAGTCAAATCGTAAAAAAGGGAATGTATCTGAGAGTATGTCAACAATAGGAGGTTAAGCCTATTTATGTATTCCAGCAATAGTATTTAAGAAGTTTTCCAAAAAAGAAGAATATAAATAAGCATAAGAAGAAAATGATATCAGTTCAAGAAGCCTTACAAATTGTTTTAAAAAATAGTCTAGACTTTGGATCTGAAAAAATTCCTTTTATGAAATCTGTAGGGCGTATTTTAAAAGAAGATATTCGAGCAGACAGAAATTTCCCTCCATTTAATAGGGTTTCAATGGATGGTATTGCACTAGATTATACTTCTTTTCAAAATGGGGAAAGAGCGTTTTTTATAGAGGGAATTCAGCCAGCAGGAAGTCCTCAAATTTCATTAAGTGATCACAAGAATTGCATTGAGGTAATGACAGGAGCTGTATTGCCAAAGAATACAAACGTAGTTGTTAGATATGAAGATGTGCTAATTGAAAATGGAATAGCAAAAATTCAATTAAATGAAGTTGCACATTTTCAAAACATTCACGTAAAAGGAAAAGATAAAAAAGAAGGCGATATTTTAATTCATAAAAACAAGCTTATTTCTGCCTCAGAAATTGGTGTTTTGGCAACTGTTGGTAAGTCAAAAGTAAAGGTTGCTAAACAGCCCAAGGTTATGATCATTTCTACGGGTGACGAATTAGTTAGTGTAAACGAGGCACCATTAGATCATCAAATTAGAATGAGTAATGTATATACGCTAGCTTCATTATTAGATCGTTTACATATTTCATCAGAAAGAGATCATATTTCAGATGATAAACCTATTTTGAAACAAAAAATTAAAGAGTATTTAAATGATTTTGACGTCTTGTTATTCAGCGGAGCTGTAAGTAAAGGTAAATTTGACTTTCTCCCTGAAGTTTTTCAAGAATTAGAAGTAGAAAAATTATTTCATAAGGTATCACAAAGACCAGGAAAACCTTTTTGGTTTGGTCAAAAAAAAGCATGTAGATTATTTGCTTTCCCTGGAAATCCAATATCAACTTTTGCAAATTGTTTAGCCTATTTTTACCCCTGGTACTTGGAGTCTTCGGGGATAAACACCAATGATGAATCAGCAATTCTAACAGAAAATGTTTTATTTAAACCAAATTTAACGTACTTTTTACAAGTAAAATTATCTCACAAATATGGACATTTGTTAGCAACACCTATAAAAGGTAATGGATCTGGTGATTTGGCTAGTTTAGTAAATTCTGATGCTTTTATTCAATTGCCAAAAGACAAAAAAGAGTTTAAAAAAGGAGAAAATTACCCAATAATAAGATATAGATAATGAGCAACTTTAGTCATTTAAATGAAAAAAATAATCCTAAAATGGTAAATGTTTCTGATAAGAAAACCACCAAAAGAACAGCCATTGCAAAAGCAACTATGTTTCTGGGAGAAGAAATAATTTCTCATTTTAATAATGATGAATTAATTACAAAAAAAGGCCCTGTTTTTCAAACCGCTATTGTAGCAGGTATCCAAGGTGTAAAAAAGACATCAGAAATCATTCCTATGTGCCATCCGTTATTAATAAATGGAGTTGATATTAATATCCATGTTATAAATTCTGAACATATAGAAGTACTATGCGAGGTAATTATTGAAGGGAAAACAGGTGTTGAAATGGAGGCTTTAACAGGAGTAAATATAACTTGTTTAACTATTTATGACATGTGTAAAAGTATAAGTCAAGATATCATAATTAAAGAGGTAAAGTTGTTAGAGAAAACAGGAGGAAAATCGGATATAAAAAATGGCTAAGCATCAAAAACACACAAATATTTCCCGAAGAAAAAATGGAAATTTTGCACCTAATGAAATATCAATTTTAGGAGCAAAATGCAGTATTATTTCTGATTTGGTTCATCAAGTTTCTAAAAGGGTATCAAATTATAACTTAGCTTATTTTGATGCATCACATGCAAAAGACGTAGAGAAAAATATATTGACAGATTTTACTTTCCATCATGATGGTAATCTAAGTATTACAACATCTAGTCCCGTAAACAAATATCTACAAAGAATTCAGTTTACTCAGTTTAATTTTGTCTTTATCAACGGCAATCATTACCCGGGAGAAAAACAAATTGTATTGCTTGATCCAGAAAAAGAAGCTTCCATAAATAAGCGAATTGATCAAATTTCTGAGATTCAGTTTTTTGTAAGATTAACAAATGATATTGAACCATTTCAATCTTTACAAGAAAAGTTTTCAAATTGGAGAGAAATCCCTTGTTATCATATTAATGATATTAAAATAATTACCAAACATATTAGTAAACTTATTTCAGAAACCGTTCCAAAGAGTAAAGGATTGGTTCTTACGGGAGGGAAAAGTATTCGAATGGGGACAGATAAATCGGAATTGAATTATCATGGTAAACCTCAAAAAGAATTTATTAAGAAATTACTAGAACAAGAAGGGCTTAAAACGTATTATTCTGTTCAAACAAACAACAATAAAGAAGAAGAAATACATGATGTATTTTTGAATTTAGGACCGTTTGGAGGAATCTGTTCTGCCTTTCAAAAAGATCCCAACTCCGCTTGGATGGTGTTAGCAACCGACTTGCCATTTGTGGATGAAAACTTAGTGAAGTTATTATTAGAAAAAAGAAACCCGGCTAAAGTAGCCACCGCTATTAAAGGAAAAGGAAAACAATTCCCAGAACCATTAATTACTATTTACGAACCAAAATCATATCCGGTTTTATTACAATATTTAGCACAAGGATACTCTTGCCCGCGAAAAATGTTGATTAATTCTGAGGTAGAAATTATAGAAGTAGATGATAGTTTAATACGAAATATAAATACACCAGAGGAATACACTGAGGCTAAAAAAGAATTAAATTAAAATTAAAGGATGTCTCAAATTTCTAAATCAGATTTATTCAAACGTCAGATTACTTTATCAGAAATTGGTGAAGCAGGTCAGCAAAAATTGCAAGATGCTAAAATCTTGGTTGTTGGATGCGGAGGTTTAGGAAGCCCAATTGCTGTCTATTTAGGGGCTAGCGGAATTGGAAAACTTCATTTGATAGATTTTGACACCGTAGACATTAGCAATTTACATCGGCAAGTTTTTTATTCTTTAAAAGATATTGGGAAATTAAAATCGGAATGTTTGTCAAATTTTATTCAGCAAAGGTCTCCTTTTACAGAAGTTAGTTTTTCTAGGGAAGCTATTACCAAAGAAAATGCAATTG
>JADFAM010000018.1 GCA_015665265.1 Flavobacterium sp. | reverse complement strand
TCTTAGAAGAGCATTACTTTTTTAAAGTAACCTTTACAGCATTCATACCTTTCATTCCTTTTTCTAACTCAAAAGTAACTTTATCATTTTCAGCTATTTGATCAATGATACCACTAACATGGGTAAAGTATTTCTCTTGATTTTCTGTATCTATTATAAATCCAAATCCTTTTGAAGAATCAAAGAATGAAACTTTACCATTTCTAACTGGGTCAACTTTATCAGCATCTGTCATTTTAGGAACGCTAATTTCTATATTTTTAGCTTTGATTTTAACTTTTAATGACGGGTCTGGAGGCGTATCTGTTAAATTACCGTTGTGGTCTACGTAAGCAAATTCAATTCCTTTACTACCATTCTCTTTTATTTCCGCTCTACGAGCTTCCATTTTTTTACGTTTATCCTCACGTTTTTTTAAACGCTTTTTTTCTTTTTCACTCTTATTAAAAGTTTGTTGAGATTTTGCCATTAGTTACTTAAAATGTGTTTTAATTATATTTCAAAGATATCTATTTACTTTAATTAAAAAAAAATATTTATTTGTTCTGCTTACCTTTATTTGTTTGTTCTAAATAATTTAAATGATTAGCTAATACTTTTTCAATCAATTCTTCTTTAGTTAAATGATGAAAAATCGTTTTTATTTTAGATTTAAAATCGTCAGTAACTGTTCGGTTTGGTTTGGTTTTAAAAATTTTCCTAGCCCATAATAAAGTATTATTTTCTTCAATACTTCCAGAATCAGCTTTTTTTACTTCTTTAAATTTAATTCCTAATTCATTTTCAAAACCTGCAATATCTTTTACCTCTTCTTTTTGCAAGATAGTTAATGAAAGCCCCTTTGATCCTGCTCTCGCTGTTCTTCCACTTCGATGTACATAGGTTTCATAGGTATCTGGTAAATGATAATTAACCACATAAGAAACATTTTTAACATCTATACCCCTAGCAGCTAAATCTGTAGCAATTAAAACTTTAATATGACCTTCTCTAAACTGACCCATAACTCGATCTCTAATTCCTTGAGTTAAGCTTCCATGTATGGTGCCAGAAGAAAATTTATTTTTAGCTAAATTTTTACCCAACTTATTTACAGCTGCTTTTGTTTTACAAAAAATTATTCCTTGTTGACCTTCCCTAGCATATAAAAAATGAAGCAATATATCTAGTTTTTCTATGGGGTCTACAATTGTATATTGATGGATAATTCCCTGATGGCCAATGCTATGCATGTCAGCTTCTATAGTTGTTGCATTTTTTGAAAGATAATTTTGAACCAATTGCTTTATTCTTCCAGGCATAGTTGCTGTAAACATCAAAATTCTAGAAGTTTTAGGAACTTCTTTAAATATGTTTTCTACTTCAGCATGTAATGCATCTACCATTTCATCAGCTTCATCTAATACCAAATATGAGGTAGTACTAACATCTATAGATTTACGATCTATTAAATCTAATAATCTCCCGGGTGTTGCTACTACTATATGAACAGTTCTTTTTAATACTTCTAATTGAGATTTAATAGTTGTTCCTCCAAAAAGACCAATAACTGAGATTTCTGGATTGTATGATGCATATAAATTTAAATTAGCATGAATCTGTTGCCCAAGCTCTCTTGTAGATGCTAATATTATTACTTGAATAGTATTTTTTTTAGGATTAATTAGTTGCAGTAATGGTAGTAAACCAAAAGCTGCGGTTTTACCTGTTCCTGTTTTAGCCAACGCAACTAAATCTTTCTTTCTTTGAAGAATAAATGGAATTACTTTCTTTTGAACCTCTGTAGGTTCAACAATGTCAATATCTTTTAATCGAGCTTGGAGCTCCCTATTTATTCCTAAATCAGAAAATTGTTTTGACATAAAATATATTTTTTGCAAAGGTAATCACAGTTAAATTACTATTAGCACTAAATAACATATTCTTAAAACACTAAATATATTTAAAGATAGATTAGAAAGTTAAAATAATGATTATGGGAATTTCTAGATATAAATCCAAATCATTTAACTAAAAATCAACAACAATACCAATACTAGGTATAGATGTACTAGTATCTTGATTTATTTGTGATAAGCTAAGAGGATTGTTTAAATTACCATTCATATCTCTGGATAGTCCGTATTCATTGGGTCTTGGGATACTTTGACCGAGAACATTTTGAACCTCAAAAAAGATATTTAGACTGTATTTATTGTAATTCCATTTTTTATCTACTCGAATGTCTAATTGACTAAATGTTGCTAATTTTTCTTCTCCTAATCGAGTATAATCTAAAATAATTTCAGGATAAGAAGCTAGGGTTGCGTCAAGGTTTGTTGGCACATAGGGAGTTTGTCCTGCAAAACGATATCTGGAACTAATTTCCCAGTTCTTTTTTAATTTATATCCCCCTACAAAAGAAATTAAATGTCTACTATCCCAAACGGAGGGAGTATATATATCGGTTTCAAAACCTGTAAATTCACTAAAAAAATATGTGTAAGAGAAAATGCTGTAGAAATTATTTAATAACTTTTGTTGGTATTGAAATTCTAAACCATAACTTCTACCATTTCCAATAGTTTCAACATCCTCATTTCCTAATACTTCAAAATCTGCTCCTTTATTGGCTAAAGATATTTGATCTAAAACTGATACTGGATAGTTTGAATACTTTTTATAAAAACCCTCTAAAGAAACACTTGCAGCAGGGTTAAGATAGTGCTGTAATCCTATTACATAGTGTTCACTTTGGGTGTAGTCACTATCTTTGTTGGACAGAATTCCATTTGAGTCTCTAAACCCTAAAATTGTATAAGGTGCTATTTTAAAGTACCTCCCAGTTGTAGCACTAATTCGCCAATCTTCTAGGAATTCATAGGACAAAGAAAGTCTCGGAGAAAAATTTGAAACCAAACCGCTAGAAGTAGTAAAACTATCATCGTCCATTCTAAAACCAACAGAAATATCAAATTTTTCATCAAAAAATGAACGAGTTGCATTTGTAAAAAATCCGTATTTCATAAAATTTATCTCTGAAGTATAAAATATAGCATCAGCATTGTTTGTTGTATTGTTAGTGTAAAAGGAATGTTGTAGATTAAATCCGGCTGTTATTTTCCAATCATTTAAAAATTTAGTTAGCTGATGTCTAAGTTTTGTCTCAGATTCTATAGCATCATTTCTAAATATAATTCCAGTTTCATTTTCTGGATCTAAATAGTTTGTGAAAATATTTTCTAATCGATTATTACTCAAAGTAGATTCCATGTAGCCAGAGCCATCTTTAAATCTTTTTCTCCAGGTAACTCCAATAGAGTTTGTTTTTTGTTTGATAAAAGGAGCTTGTTCCAAAACTGCCTGGGCTTCTTCATCATAGTCCTCAGGAGCCTCAACAGTAAAATCATCAACGGATCCTAAACCAATGAAATACAGGTTGTTATATTTATCTATTTGATGAGATAATTTATATTGATAATCCCAATAATCAGGTCTTATTGGCAAACCTATTAATTTAAATAATGCTTGCAAATAACTTCTTCTTACAGATAGTAAAAAACTTGTATTACTCTTTTTCTTTTTATTTTTAAATAATGGACCTTCAAAAGTAAATGCAGCATCCGTAGCACTTACCCTAATATTGGTATTGAATCGTTCTTTGTTTCCATCACGTTGTTTAAATTGTAGCACACCCGATAATGGATTATCGTATTGCGAACCAAAAGCAGAAGTAGACAAGGTAACATCATTAATAAAAGATACATTTAACAAGCCAACTGGCCCACCAGCACTTCCTTGTGTTGCAAAATGATTTATGTTTGGCACCTCTACCCCATCCAAATAATATACTGTCTCATTGGGTGCACCACCACGTATAATTAGATCATTTCTAAAACCTCCAACTGAGGGAGAAACACCCGGCAATGATTGGGCTACTTGAACAACATCGTTATTTCCTCCAGGATAAGTAGCTATTTCTACAGCGGACAAAGACTGAGTAGATAAAGGAGTTTCTTTAGGTCTACTAATTGTATTTTTATTAGATACCACTACTTCCTCCAAAGATTCGGAAGATTCAATTAAGATAAAATTAAAAGATCTATTTCCTTTAGATTTAATTATGATATTAAATTTCGTTTGTGAATCAAAACCAACAAAACTAGCAGTTAAATTATATGAACCTGGTACTACATTAGTAATTTGAAAAGTACCATCTTCCTCAGAAAAAGTTCCTTGACTGTTATTTAAATATATTGAAGCAGCAAATATTGGCGCTCCTTTCTCGTCAACAACATTTCCTCTAATGCTAGTTTTTACTTGAGAAAATGAAAAAGATGA
>JADFAM010000065.1 GCA_015665265.1 Flavobacterium sp. | reverse complement strand
ACACCAATGTTCAGTTAAATAAAGAGTTTAAAAAAGAAATTAAAGAATTAAATAATGCCATAAACTTTTACAAAAAGGAAATTAGTAAAGACAAAAAAACAATTACAGAACTTCAAGACTCTCTTCAACTTGAAAAATTTGCTAGAGAGCAATATTTAATGAAAAAAGAAAATGAAGATATTTATATTATAGAATTCGATACCTTAAAAAAATAAATGGCTAGTTTTTTGTTTAATGATTTTGATACCATAACTGCAGCTGCTTGGAAACAAAAAATTCAAGTAGACCTGAATGGACTTGATTATAATGAATCTTTGATATGGAAATCAAATGAAGGTATAGCTGTAAAACCATTCTACACCAAAGAAGACCGGCATTTATCAAAGATTTCTTTACCTGATGTTGATTATAATATTTGTCAAACTATTTTTGTAGATAATATAGAAATTGCCAATAAATTAGCTTTAGACAGTATAGAGAGAGGAGCCACAGCTATTCAGTTTATTGCAAATAAAAAATTTAATTACAAGTTACTACTAGATAAAATAGATATAGACAAAACATCCTTATATCTAAAACTTGAATTTCTGGATGCTACTTTTGTTAATGATATCCATAATTATTACAACAATAGTTATATCTATTTTCAGATAGATATTATAGGAAAATTGGCTTCTAGTGGAAATTGGCACACCAATATGAACTCAGATATAGCTGAGACCAAAAAATTTATATACAACTTAAATAACTCTATTTGTGTTGATGCATCTTTATATCAAAATGCTGGGGCTAGTATTATTCAAGAATTGGCTTATGCATTAGCTCATACCAATGAATACATTGAGATTTTTGGACCATCTATTATTACAAAAATTCATTTCAATTTTTCCATCGGAAATAATTACTTCTTTGAAGTTGCAAAATTAAGAGCCTTCAGAATATTATTAGATGCTTTGTTAAATGAATACAAAATTGATGATTTTACAGCTCATATTTTTTCTAAACCAACTTTGCGTAATAAAACAATATATGACTACAACGTAAATATGTTAAGAACCACCAGTGAATGCATGAGTGCTATTCTTGGAAGTGTAAATACAATTTCTAATATTTCTTATGACTCAATCTACCACAAGTCAAATGAATTTGGAGAACGAATTGCAAGAAATCAGTTATTAATTTTAAAAAATGAAGCCTATTTTTCTGATGCTCATAAAATTACAGATGGATCCTATTATGTTGAAAGTTTAGAAAAACAATTTGCTGAAAAAGCACTGCAACTATTTAAACAAATAGAAAAAAGTGGTGGCTTTTTAAGCCAACTAAAAAAAGGAACTATCCAAAGAAAAATAAATGAGCATGCAGAGGAAGAACAAGACAGATTTAACCAAAATAAAACCATACTTTTAGGCACTAATTTATTGCCTGAACTAACAAATAAAATGAAGCATGAGCTTCAAATATATCCATTTCTAAAAACGAACAATTCAAAAACATTAATTCCCCCAATTCTTAAAAAAAGATTGTCTGAACATCTAGAACAAAAGAGATTAAAAAAGGAATTATGATTAATGATAAAATAAAAGAGCTACAAACACTAATCATTCAAAAAAAAGAGTTTGCAAAAACGCTTAAAAAAAATATTAAAAAACACTGTCTAATTTTTTTAATATTATTTTATTCAGTGGTGTTTGTTTTTTTAGAATTTAGCTACTTGATTACAAGTTATAATTTTTCACAATTCTTAGCTATTGATATTATTATGTTTTCTTTACCGATGGTCATATTTTTATTAATGATCTATTTTATTGTTTATGGGTATAGAATCAAAAAATTAAATAAAGAAATTAAAAACATGAATGTAAAGCTATATCAATTTATAAAACTTGACAATGGCTAGAAAAACACTTCAAAAACTATCATTAAATCTTCAAAAAAAGGCACATCATAAAAGCTTTGACCATGAAGATTTTGGAGCTGGTATAGCTCCAAACCTACGAGGTCCCTACTCCACAATGTATGTTAGAAGACCATGGACTATTAGACAATATGCAGGGTTTTCAACTGCAGAAGAGAGCAATTCATTTTACAGAAGAAATTTAGCTGCTGGTCAAAAAGGATTGTCTGTTGCTTTTGATCTGGCAACTCATAGAGGGTATGATTCCGATCATGAACGTGTAGAAGGAGATGTTGGAAAAGCAGGGGTTGCTATTGACTCTGTAGAAGACATGAAAATATTATTTGAGGGGATTCCTTTAGATAAAATGTCTGTTTCTATGACTATGAATGGGGCTGTATTACCAATATTAGCATTTTATATTGTAGCTGCACAAGAACAAGGGGTTCATGAAAAAGAACTATCAGGAACTATTCAAAATGATATCTTAAAAGAGTTTATGGTTAGAAATACGTATATCTACCCTCCAACTCCATCCATGAAAATAATAGCAGATATTTTTGAATATACCAGTGAAAAAATGCCAAAATTTAATTCAATTTCAATTTCAGGATACCATATGCAAGAGGCAGGTGCTACTCCCGAGATTGAATTAGCCTATACACTAGCTAATGGATTAGAATACATAAAAAAAGGAATAGAAACAGGAATGAAAATAGATTCTTTCGCACCAAGATTATCATTCTTTTGGGCTATCGGTATGAATCATTTTACTGAAATAGCAAAAATGAGGGCAGCCAGAATGCTTTGGGCAAAATTGGTTAAAAAGTTTCATCCAAAAAATCCAAAATCACTCGCATTAAGAACACACTCTCAAACAAGTGGATGGAGTTTAACAGAACAAGATCCATTTAACAATGTAGCAAGAACAACTATAGAAGCAATGGCAGCAGTGTTTGGTGGCACACAAAGCCTTCATACGAATGCTCTAGACGAAGCCATCGCTTTACCAACAGATTTTTCTGCAAGAATAGCAAGAAATACGCAAATATATTTACAACAAGAAACTCACATTACAAAAACTGTAGACCCTTGGGCAGGAAGTTATCATCTAGAACAACTGACAGAAGATTTAGCAAACAAAGCATGGCATTTAATCCAGGAAGTAGAAGAATTAGGTGGAATGACAAAAGCGATAGAAAAAGGAATTCCTAAAATGCGTATTGAAGAAGCTGCAGCAAAAAAACAAGCAAAAATAGACAGTGGACAAGATATTATTGTGGGTGTAAATAAATTTCAATTAAAAGAAGAAGATCCTTTACAAATATTGAATGTTGATAATGAAGCTGTTCGAAAATCACAAATAAAACGACTTTCAATTTTAAAGAAAAATAGAGATTCAAAAAAAGTAAAAGAAATACTTACGGAAATTACAAAAAACGCAAAGCTACACCTTCAATCTAACAACCCTGAGTCTATTAAAAAGAAAAATTTATTACATTTAGCTGTAAAAGCTGCTAAAGAAAGGGCTACACTAGGAGAGATATCTGATGCATTAGAGGTTGCTTTTGCTAGACATAAAGCAGTTCATAAAACAATTTCAGGAGTGTATAGTAAAGAAATAAAAAATAATAAGTTATTTAAAAAAGCTACAGAAATCATAGATAAGTTTGCAGAAATGGAGGGAAGAAGACCTCGTATTATGATTGCTAAACTTGGGCAAGACGGGCATGATAGAGGTGCAAAAGTTGTTGCTACTGCCTATGCAGATTTAGGATTTGATGTAGACATCGGTCCATTATTTCAAACTCCAAAAGAAGCCGTAAAACAAGCAATAGAAAATGATGTTCATATCCTTGGAATTTCTTCATTAGCCGGAGGTCACAAAACATTAGTCCCACAAGTAATTTCTGAATTAAAAAAATATGAAAGAGAGGATATTATGGTGATAGTTGGAGGTGTAATCCCTACTCAAGATTATCAATTTCTATTCGATTGTGGAGCCGTAGGTGTCTTTGGTCCTGGAACAAAAATTGCTCAAGCTGCCATAGATATGATTACTATTTTAATTGATTCTATAAAATAAAAAGAAGGCTTAAAAGCCTCCTTTTTGGATACTAATCATCTATTTGATTAGTCTGTTTCTTGATTTCATTCTTAAAATCTCCAGCATTTACTACGGTCCATTTATCGTAGGTTTTAAAATATTTTTTAATAGTTCTATTAATGTCCTCTACGGTTAATTTTTTCATTTTATCTTCCAATTCTTTTTGAAAGCTCATATCTCGCTCGAAGTACAAGTTATTGTTAATCAAACTAGAGATCTCATTGTCCTTGGCTCTAGATACGGTTTGACCTTGAATCCATCCATTGACAGCGTTCTTCAGTTCCTCTTCTGTAATTCCATCTTGAATAAACCTTTCGATCTCTTCTTTGAAACCTTTCTGAACTTTTGCTGCATTGAT
>JADFAM010000056.1 GCA_015665265.1 Flavobacterium sp. | reverse complement strand
CTAATAATGATGTTGTTATTAATTTATTCATGATGTTATTGTTAATTTGTGTAAAAATAAGAAATTAAAGCAACCCTCTACCTAATTTAACAATTTTTTTGTCTTTTAAAAACTCTCTTGAGAGTTTATCCAAAACACCATTGACAAAGTAGCCACTATTTTCTGAAGAATAGTCTTTTGCTATCTCAATGTATTCATTTATGGATACTTTAGTTGGAATAAATGGAAAATTTAAAAACTCACAAACTCCCATTTTTATTAAAATCATGTCCATATCTGCAATCCTATCAGTCTCCCAATTAGGGGTGTGAATTTTAATATCATTTTCAAATGAATGATGATTTAGTATGACCTTTTTGAATAAATCTGTAACAAAATCTTGATCATCTTGATTTTTATATAAACTACCTAACTTAAATACATTGGCAGATTTTTGTTTGGTAAGAGACCTAACTACCCATGTATTCACAAATGGAATGTCATCTACCCAAGTTATGTTTTCTCCCTCAAAATACTCAGCTAATTTTACATTAGGGGCTACAATCTCCTTAAAAAAAGTAACCACAAAGTCTTTGTCTGAATTAAAAGAATCATCTGAACTAATTAAATACTCAGAAAATATATCAGAATTTTGTAGAAGATCCCAAATGATTTTAATGTACTCGTCATTTTTTGACCAATTATCTAGATGTTGAGCTTCTTTGTAAAGGGTTAATGAAGAGCTTTCTGCTATTTTTTTTATCAGTTTATTTTCAACAAATTTTCTGTTTGGTGACAGATCTTCTTCTGTAGCTAAATATTTTTTCTTTGAGATTTCCTGTTTTTCTTCTGCCAGTTTTTGAACTTCAACAAGTAAATCGAGAAGCAAGACATACAAATCAAACATTCTTTTAATACTGTACTTAATAAATTTCTCTTCTTTTAAAACATCATCATCATATGACTTTATCATTGCATATACTGATTGCATTACTTTCACTCGAATGTGTCTTCTATTGATCATTTAAAGAACCTTAATTTGTATAAAAAAAGCGAAAGATAGTAAAATCAATCGCCTTGCAAAAATATAACTATTTCTTTAGGTGAGTTAAGAGTTTTTCTCTTTTTTACGATTATCTATTCTTTTTTGTGCAATATTAAATGCAGCTCTGTGAGTAGTAATATTTTCTTTCTCTGACAGTTTAAAAATTTCTAGTGTTGTATTGTAGATATTTTCTGTTTTTTTAAGACTTTCCTCCTTAGAATACCCCTCTAATTCTCCATAAACATTAATGATACCTCCAGCATTAATTAAGAAATCAGGAGCATAAGCAATCCCTTTTTCTTTTAATATTCTACCATGTTTTACCTCATCTGCTAATTGATTGTTAGCGGCACCAGCAATTACCTTAGTATTTAATTGATGAATAGTGTCATCATTAATAGAAGCACCTAATGCACATGGAGCATAAATATCTAAGTCTAGGTTATAAATATCATTACCTAATATAACATTCATATTGTATTTTTTAGACAACTCTTCAAGTCTATTTTCGTTTATATCATTAATGATGACTTGCGCGCCTTCATCAGAAACCAATTTTACTAAAGTTTCTCCTACATGACCAACACCTTGAACTAATATCTTTTTACCATCTAAACTATCTGAACCAAATTTATGTTTTACAGCAGCTTTCATTCCCATATAAACACCAAAAGCAGTTACTGGTGAGGGGTTTCCAGAACCTCCGTTAGACTCAGATATTCCAGTAACATGAGGTGTTACTTCTCTAATAATATCCATATCTCTAGTTTCCATCCCAACATCTTCTGCAGTTATATACCTACCACTCATAGAATTAACAAATTCTCCGAATTTTCTCATCAAAGCGTCATTTTTTTGAGTTTTAGCATCTCCAATGATAACTGCCTTACCTCCTCCTAAATTCAACCCTGTAATAGCAGATTTATAAGTCATCCCTCTAGAAAGACGCAAAACATCATTTAAAGCATGCCATTCGCTCTGATAAGTCCACATTCTTGTACCTCCCAATGCAGGACCCAAAACAGTATTGTGTATACCAATTATTGCTTTTAAACCTGTATCTTCGTCGTTGCAAAAAACAATTTGTTCATGACCATCAAAAGATAGTTGTCCAAATACAGGATCTTTCTTTATCAAGTCATTATTAATAATATTTGATGTCATAAGTAGTTTTTGATTTAATTTTATATTTTACGCAATCCTTAAAATATAAAGCACAAAAATACGATATCTTCAAATAACAGCAAATTAATTGACTTCAAATTATCAATATATTAATGAAATAATTATTAATGAAATCATTAAAATATCTAAATAAGTATTTTATAAAATATAAATGGAGATTACTAGTAGGGATTTTTATTACTATTCTCTCAAAGATTTTAGCCCTTCAAATACCTGTAATTATCAGAAAATCGTTAAACTCAGTTGAAGATTTTATTAAAAATGATGTCGTAGATAAATCTATTATTGAAAATCAATTGTTTTGGAATTTATTAACTATTCTAGGGGTAGCTATTCTAGCTGGGCTGTTAACATTTGTCATGAGACAAATGATCATAGTTACATCTAGATTAATTGAATTTGATTTAAAAAATGAAATTTATGAGCAGTATCAAAAACTTCCTATAAATTTTTACAAAAAAAATAGAACTGGAGACCTTATGAACAGAATAAGTGAGGATGTTTCAAAGGTTAGAATGTATTTTGGACCAGCCTTAATGTATTCAATGAATATGATTTTTTTATTTGTAGTAGGTTTCACGCAGATGACCAAGATAGATCCTACACTAACCATGTACACACTCATACCCTTCCCCATACTGTCTGTATCAATATTTTATATAAGTAAAGTAATCAATCAAAGAAGTACTATAGTTCAAGAATATTTATCCAAACTAACAACGTACAATCAAGAATTTTTCTCTGGTATAAACGTTGTTAAATCATACGGCATAGAACCAATGGTAATTGCAGGTTTTGATAAACTAGCTGATGAAAGCAAAGAGAAAAATATTGACCTATACAAAGTTCAAGCATTATTCTTTCCTTTAATGATATTATTAATTGGAATTAGTAATTTAACGGTTATTTATGTTGGTGGAAATCAATACATAAACGGAGAAATTCAAATTGGAGTCATTGCAGAATTTATGTTATATGTAAATATGCTAACATGGCCAGTTGCAGTTGTAGGATGGGTCACATCAATGGTACAGCAAGCTGAAGCCTCTCAAAGAAGAATTAATGAATTTCTCAAAGAAGTTCCAGAAATACAAAACACCACCACAGATTCATTTAAAATTGAAGGGAATATTGAATTTAAAAATGTGTCAATCACCTATGATGATACCAATATTACAGCTTTAAAAGATGTAAGTTTTTCAGTAAAAAAAGGACAAAAAATAGCAATTCTCGGTAAAACTGGTTCAGGGAAATCTAGCATCACAAACCTAATTTCTAGACTTTATGATGTAGATAATGGAACTGTGTTGATTGATAACACCCCTATCAAACAAATAAATTTAATTGATTTGAGAAAAGGTATAGGTTTTGTTCCACAAGATCCTTTTTTATTTTCAGATACAATTTCTAATAATATTAAATTTGGTAACGAGAAAGCAACAAACCAAGAAATTATTAATGCTGCAAAAAAAGCAGTAGTTCATCAAAATATTCTAGACTTCAAAGATGGATATAACACTATTCTTGGCGAAAGAGGTGTTACTTTGTCAGGAGGTCAAAAACAAAGAGTTTCTATTGCTAGAGCCATCATTAAAAATCCTCAAATACTAATTTTTGACGATTGTTTATCTGCTGTTGACACGGAAACTGAGGAGAAAATACTAACAAATCTGGAGGAAGTTTCTAAAAATAAAACTACTTTCATCATTAGTCACCGTGTTTCCTCTGCAAAAAACGCTGATAAAATTATAATACTTGATGAAGGAGAGATTATTCAGCAAGGCCCTCATAATCAACTAATCAATGAAAAAGGGTACTATAAAGAGCTGTATGAACAACAACTTTTAGAAAAAGAAAACTAAAAGTATATTTTGCCAAGTGAAATATTTTACTAGATTTGTTGCTTAATTATTATAATATAGATAATCAAAAGTTATGGGAGATAGAGTTCAGCAAGAAGAAATATTTTCACAAGTATTAAGAGCAGGAAGAAGAACATACTTTTTTGACGTTAGGTCTACAAAAGCAGATGATTACTACCTAACGGTAACAGAAAGTAAAAAATTTACTCATGATGATGGTTCATTTCATTACCAAAAACATAAAATATATCTATACAAAGAAGATTTTAGTGATTTTAAAGAAATGTTAGCGAAAGCAACTGACTATATTTTAGATGAAAAAGGATCAGAGGTAATTAGTGAGCGTCACCAAAAAGATTATAAAAAAGAAGAAGATCAAGAAGCTACTGA
>JADFAM010000022.1 GCA_015665265.1 Flavobacterium sp. | reverse complement strand
AAAAACAACATAAACTGCGTTTAAAAGAAATTATTAAAAAAATGAATAGTTAAAAAAACCTATAGTTGTCGCTAATTTTTTGTCATTTTAAAACAATAGTCACAAACTATAATAAAATAAGAAATATAGATAAAAATTATTGAAAGATTGTCCGTAATTTTGAATGCCCTTTACACAAAAAAAAATAAAACCATGGAACACAACAACACAGGAGACATCAATAAATGTCCATTTATGAGTGGCGCTCAAAAAAAGACTGCTGGTGCCGGAACAAGTAATAGAGATTGGTGGCCAAATGAATTAAAATTAAATATTTTACGACAAAATGCGTCAAAATCAAATCCTATGGGAGAAGATTTTAATTATTCTGAAGCATTCAATAGTATTAATTATAAAGAATTAAAACAAGATGTTGTCAATCTAATGACAGACTCACAAGATTGGTGGCCAGCTGATTATGGTCATTACGGTCCTTTTATGATTCGTATGGCTTGGCATAGTGCTGGAACTTATAGAGTTGGCGATGGTCGTGGAGGTGCTTCCACGGGAACACATCGTTTTGCACCACTTAATAGTTGGCCAGACAATGGGAACCTTGATAAGGCTCGCTTATTATTATGGCCTGTTAAAAAGAAATATGGAAATAAAATTTCTTGGGCAGACCTAATGGTTTTAGCAGGAAATTGTGCTTTAGAATCTATGGGCTTCAAAACTTTTGGATTTGCGGGAGGAAGAGAAGATGTCTGGGAGCCGGAACAAGATATTTATTGGGGTTCTGAAACAGGATGGTTGGATAACGACGATAGATATGATACTAGTGACGGAGACTTAGAAGGTCATCTGGGTGCTGTACATATGGGATTAATTTATGTTAATCCAGAGGGACCAAACGGCGTTCCAGATCCTCTAAAATCAGCTCATGACATAAGAATTACTTTTGGAAGAATGGCTATGAATGATGAAGAAACTGTAGCTTTAGTTGCAGGTGGTCATACTTTTGGTAAGGCCCATGGTGCAGCTGACCCTGACACATATGTTGGTACAGAACCACATGGTGCATCTATTGAAGAAATGAGTACTGGTTGGAAAAATACCTACAAAAGTGGTGTATTAGATCATACTATTACCAGTGGTTTAGAAGGAGCATGGACTCCTAACCCAACCCAATGGGATGATCAATATTTTGACGTTTTATTGAATTACGATTGGGAACTAACTAAAAGTCCAGCTGGAGCCCATCAATGGACACCAACCGCTGCTTCCAACGCAAAAAAAGCTCCAAAAGCAGGAGACGCAAATGGAACTCAGGCGCTTATGATGTCTACAGCAGATATGGCTTTAAAAAATGATCCAGCATACTTAGAAATTTCTAAACGTTTTCATAAAGATCACAAAGCTTTTGAAGATGCATTTGCCAGAGCTTGGTATAAATTAACGCATAGAGATATGGGTCCAATACATCGTTATTTGGGACCAGAAGTTCCTAATGAAGAATTAGTTTGGCAAGATCCAATACCTGCAGCTAACTATATTTTGACAGATACAGACCTATTAGATCTAAAAAATTTAATTACTAATTCTGGTTTATCTTCAACTCAATTAGTTACTACAGCATGGGCTTCTGCTTCTACCTTTAGAGGTTCAGATAAAAGAGGTGGTGCAAATGGTGGTAGAATTCGTCTAGAGCCACAAAGAAGTTGGGCTGTAAACAATCCTTATGAACTAAATAAGGTTTTAACCGTTTATGAAACAATTCAACACAGTTTCAGTAAAGAAGTTTCTATTGCCGATCTTATTATTTTAGGTGGTAATATTGGAGTTGAAATCGCTGCAAAAAATGCAGGTCATGATATCTCTATAGATTTTAAGCAAGGAAGAGGAGATGCATCACAAGACCAAACAGATTTAGAATCTTTCAGTCATTTAGAACCTTTAGCAGACGGATTTAGAAATTATATGAAATCTGGTTTAAATATTGCCGCTGAAAACTTATTAATTGATAGAGCTAATTTACTTACGCTTTCCATTCCAGAAATGACGGTACTAGTTGGAGGACTAAGAGTTTTAGGTGCTAATTATGATGGCTCTAATCACGGAGTTTTTACAGAAAATTTAGGGAGCCTAACCAATGATTTCTTTACAAATGTTTTAGACTTATCAAACACTTGGAGTGCAACTTCTTCAGACGATACATTGTTTGAAGGAAAAGATCGCAAAACTGGTGAGATACACTTTGTTGGAACTCGAGCAGATTTAATTTTTGGGTCTAATACAGAGCTTAGGGCTGTTTGTGAGGTATATGCTTCTGATGATGGAGAAAAGCGTTTTGTAAATGATTTTGTTGCCGCATGGTCTAAAGTAATGAACCTAGATCGTTTTGATTTAGTTTAAAATTTTAAAGCTCTCTGTAATTAAATTACAGAGAGCTTTTTTATAGGACTACCTTGACTCTAGTTCCACTAAAATTTGCGTTACCAGTTAGTCTATCTATTTTAAGATCATCAGTTAAATCATTAATACTTTCTCCAGCATTTTCCTCTGCTAGTTTTATTTTTGTTCCTTCTCTATTGTGTCCAAAACCATGTGGAATACTCAATACCCCCTCCTTCATTTCATCACTAATTTCAACCGGTAATTCTATAGTACCCACATTCGATGTTATTCTTATTTTTTGATGATTTTTAATTGAAAGCGTATTTGCATCTTTAGAACACATTAGTACAGTACACCTGTTTTTACCTTTCATTAGTAGCTTAGAGTTGTGCATCCAAGAGTTATTACTTCTTAAATGCCTTCTCCCTATTAAAGCAAATGGGTAGTCAGTTTTATTATCTTCAATAGCATTAAATAACTCTTGATCTAATCTTTTTAAATCGTCAATAAAAAAACTTGGTGAAACATTGATTTTTTTATCTTCAGTAAAAATTCTTTTTGTTAAAAGTGGCTGTAAAGCTCCTAAATCTATTCCATTAGGATTTTCTTTTAACTTATTTAGAGACAAATTAGCTTCTTTATAAGGAGAGAATTGAAACATACCATCCAACATCATTTCCGGTGTTAAAGAATTCTTTTTCCCCGATATTCTTTCTGTTAATTCATTTAGTATTTGCCAATCATGTTTTTGATTTACCTCTTTCTCAAATAAAACTTCAGATAGTTTTGTTGTGTTTCTAATGGCTAACTGATGAAAAACTAAATCATAATGTACCGTTTCTAATCCATTAGTTGAAGGCAATATGATATTTGCATATTTACTTGTTTCATTTAAATAAATATCTATTGAAACCATAAAATCTAGCTTATCTAAAGCCTTTTCTAACTTTTTACCATTAGGAGCAGACAAAACTGGGTTTCCTGCAGTGCAAATAAACATTTTTATTTGCCCTTCACCTTCTGTAATCATTTCGTCTGCCAATGTAGCAACTGGTAATTCTCCTGAATATTCTGGCAAATCATGAACTCTACTCCGATATCTATCAAAATTACCAACCTTTCCTTGCATACCCGTCATAAAAACCAAATCAATAGCTGGTTTTGTAAACATTGCTCCACCAACTTTATCCATATTGTTTGTAACAATATTTAGAACATTGATTAACCACTGACAAATACCTCCATATTCTTGAGTAGAAACTCCCATTCTTCCGTAACAAACCGCTGTTTTAGAGTTCATAAAATCTATTGCAATTTTTTGTACCTCAAAACCATCTATACCAATTATAGAAGCTGTTTTTTGTGGCGGATATTTTTTTACAATTTCTTTGATTTCATTTATACCTTTTAAATGATTGGAAAGATGTGTCTTTTCATCTATTCCTTGCTCAAAAATCACATGCAATAAAGACAACAATAAAAGAGCATCTTTTCCTGGATTTATAAAAAAATGTTCACTAGAAATTTTAGAGGTCTCAGTGTATCTTGGATCAATATTTATAACCTTACCACCTCTTTTTTGAATATTTTTTATTTTTTGAGAAAACCCTGGTGCAGTCAGTAAACTTCCATTTGAAGCTCCTGGATTAGCTCCTAATATCAATAAATAATCTGTTCTTTCAATGTCAGGAATTGGAATTAACATTTGATGTCCAAACATTTTTAAAGAAGCGATATGATGAGGTAATTGATCTGCAGAAGTAGCAGAATATTTTTGCTTCGTCTTTAAACTTTTTAAAAATGAGCCTCCATATAACAATGCTCCTAGATTGTGAACGTTAGGATTTCCTTGATAAGTAGCAACTGCATCATTGCCATATTTTTCTTGAATTTTCTTTATTTGATGTTCAACTTCATCAAAAGCCTCTGTCCAAGAAATTTTTTCCCAGCCATTTTCTGTTCTCTTTATTGGTGTTTTTAACCGATCTGAATCTTCATACAAATCTTTTAATGCTTGGGACTTAGGACAGATATAACCTTTACTTAAGGGATCTTTTTTGTCACCAACAATTGAAATGACTTTTTTTTCTTTGTATGTGATCTTTAAACCACACATTGCTTCACATAAATTACAAGTTCTGTAATGAATTTTATTTTCTAACATAAAAAGAATTTAATCA
>JADFAM010000066.1 GCA_015665265.1 Flavobacterium sp. | reverse complement strand
TACATGGTTATGTTCATGACATGGGGGCTGCTATGCTTGGTGGAGTAGGAGGTCATGCTGGTTTATTTGCAAATGCAAATGATGTTGCAAAAATGATGCAATTATATCTGCAAAAAGGGTATTATGGAGGAAAACGATATTTTAAGGAAGAAACGTTTGATAAGTTTAATAAGCGATATTATTCTGATAAAAAAGTGAGAAGAGGTTTGGGATTTGATAAACCTCAGTTAGATCCAGAAATTAAAGCAACATGTGGATGTGTCTCAGATGAAAGTTTTGGACATAGTGGATTTACTGGTGCTTACACTTGGGCAGATCCTGAGAGTGAAATTTTATATGTTTTTCTATCCAATCGAGTATTTCCAACCATGGAAAATACTGGTTTGGTAGATGAAGATATTAGAACAAAAATACAACAGATTATACAAGATGCTATCCTGCCGGAGTAGAATGAAATTTACTGTAGATTAATAGTATTAATATTGAACAGGCAAAATATATAATACTACTTTGTAAAGTAAATAGATTGCAGATTATATAACTATTCACTAGAAAGAAAGGAACAACTGTCAGAGAGCCTACACCGAACTTAAAAGTACTTATAAATTCAAAATCTGTAATCTTATTTTTTACATATTTCCACAACAACCAGGGTATTAAACTATTTAATATTATAATAGGCTTTAAAAACTTAACTAAATTAACTTTTTTATTTTTTTTTATTATAATATTAGATTGAATCATCGAATTAACCTCATCAACTTTTGTGAAATCAACATTAGCAGAATTTAATTTTTCTCTCCATTTTTCATAATCTTCAGTCAAAGGGATATGAACTGAAAGTACTTTTAATTGATCAGAAATAACATCCTTCATTTTTTTTATATCAGAATGATGAAAGTTTGATTTGTAAAAGTCATTTGCTAAAATTGGTGTTCCATAATTTAATGAAACTTTAAAAGGGTAGCTAGATGAATCTTGATAAGTAATCCCAACAGGTATGAGTTGAATTTGTAGTTTTGGATTTCTTTCGATAGCTCCAAAAACTATTCTTGAAAACCCTTTACTTAAGCTTCTTACAGTTCTTCTTTTATCGTGGCTTCCTTCAGGAAAAATCATCAATGCCTTGTGGCTGTCTAACAAATTAAAACATTTTTCAAAAACTCCCTTATTCTTATTTAATTGTTGAACACCATCTCTTATTCTGTATATAGGTATTAAATTTAAAGAATTTAGGAACCATCTCACTAATGGTTTTTTAAAACTAGCTGCACGAGTTAGAAAGTAATTTGTTCTTGGATTGTTTGTTGTAATAATTAAAGGATCTATGAGACCATTTGGATGGTTTACCATAAATAGAACGGCACCTTTTTTTGGTATATTTTCTTTTCCGTTAACTATTATTTTTTTTGACATAAAAAATAAAGAGGTCTTTAAAAGAATTTTAAAAAAATAATACCAGACTGTTTTCAAAATTATTAAACTATTTTAATTGTTTGTTGTCTTTAGTCCAAAAAGTAGCTAATACCAGTCCTGAGAAAATGTCCCATATACTCCAAAAAGCAGCAAATAAAGCCATCCCTCCTAAACCATCAAAAAATTGAAAGATTAGTAATAATCCTAATCCACCATTTTGAATTCCAGTTTCCATAGAAATAGTTTTTCTATCTCTTTTCTCTAGTCCAAATGTTTTTGCTGTGTAGAATCCAATAAAATAGGCCCCAATATTATGAAAAATCACCAATCCGGCAACCAAATGAATATAATTTAAAAAAATATCTAAATTATCATAGACTGCAATAACAATTAAAGCTAAGAAAATAATCATAGAAAAAGGTTTTAATTTTTTTTCTATTTTTTTTGCAGTTTCTT
Organism: Flavobacterium sp.; assembly: GCA_015665265.1. Lineage (GTDB taxonomy): Bacteria > Bacteroidota > Bacteroidia > Flavobacteriales > Flavobacteriaceae > Polaribacter. The sequence continues at coordinate 3,185 of JADFAM010000066.1, read as the reverse complement.
CAAAATAAATATTGGTAAGCATTCCTAATATAAGGGGGACTCCCAAAATTAATAAAACCAACTTAAACAATGAAAAAGGATCTAATTCTACAGTTTTTAAAATAGCATTTGTAGGTTCATATAAGCCTCCATAAAACTGAAGGTTAAATGGTGTCATTATTATACAAATTAATGTTGCAAAAGCTGTTAAACTAACAGATAGTGCTGCATTACCATTTGCCATTTTACTAAAAAAATTAGAAATATTTCCACCAGGGCAGGCGGCTATCATCATCATTCCTAAAGCGAAACTTGGATGAGGTTTTATGATTAGTATAGCTACGAATGTAAGTGCTGGCAATAAGAAAAATTGAGAAAAAATCCCTACAAATAGAATTTTAGGTTTCTTAATAAGAAGTTTAAAATCATCAATTTTTATACTTAGGGCAACACCAAACATAATAATAGCCAACGCTATATTTAATATCCAAAGTCCCTCTGTATCAAAGTTAATTTTAATACTATCAATAGGGATATCTACATTAGTTTTTAAAAGCATATTCTATAATATTTGAACCCATTTTTAACGCTTTTAATCTGATATTTTGAGGGTTGTTATGAATAGAACTGTCTTCCCATCCATCACTTAAATCAGATTCGTAATCATAAAAACATACCAATCTACCTTCAAAAAATAATCCAAAACCTTTTGGTTTTTTTTTATCATGTTCGTGAATTTTAGGGATTCCATTTTTAAAAATAAATGTTTGATTATAAATGGGGTGATTACTTGGAATTTCTTGGAATTTCAATTCAGGAAAAACTTTTTTCATTTCTCGTCTAATATATTTATCTATTCCATAATTATCAGAGACATGAAGAAACCCTCCAGATGTTAGGTAATTACGTAAATTTTGAGCTTCTTGTTCTGTGAAAAATACATTTCCATGACCAGTCATAAAAACAATAGGAAAGTTAAAAAGATCTATACTTCCAACAGCTACAGTACTTTGATTTAATTTAATTTTTGTGTTGGAGTTTTTATTTGCAAACTTAATTAAGTTGGGAACGGCAGTTTGATTTGAATACCAATCTCCGCCACCATTATATTTTAAAACTGCTACTTCTTGTGAGGAAATCTTCACAGAAAAACTTACAATAACCAAAAGAAAAATTTTTGTAAACTTCAATTAAGTATAATTTTAAACTAAGATAGCAATTCTTATTGATTGATAAATGAAACATTCATAACAGATACCAAAGCTGCTGTTTCTGTTCTTAACCTTGCCTTACCAAGTGTTATTGGAGTATACCCTTTTTGTAAACTTTTCTCTATTTCTGAAAATGAAAAATCTCCCTCAGGTCCAATTAAAATAGTAGAAGATTCTTGAGGATGGAGTACATCCTTCATTAATTGTTTTTCATTTTCTACACAATGTGCAATATATTTTCCTTGCGTCTGTTTTTGTTTTAAAAATTCTGATAAAGTAACCATATCATTTAGTCTTGGTAAGTGAAATTTTAAAGATTGTTTCATGGCAGAAATTATAATTTTTTTTAGCCTTTCAGGTTTAATAAATTTTCTCTCAGAATTCTCACAAATAATTGGTGTAATTTCATCTATCCCTATTTCAGTTGCTTTTTCTAAAAACCATTCTAGTCTGTCATTATTTTTTATTGGTGCTACAGCAAGATGTAAATAATATTTTCTTTGTTGTTTCTTATGCTCTATATCAACTACATGTATTAAACATTTTTTGTCATTAGCGACAGTAATTTTACAGTGAAACAGATCTCCTTTTCCATTTGTTAGATAAATATAATCTCCCTCTTTTTTTCGAAGTACTTTTACTACATGTCTACTTTCAATTTTATCAAAAGTAATTTCATTAGTATTCTTATCTATAGATGGATTGTAAAATAATTGCATGTATTCTATTTAACAGGATAGTCTTTGATGTTCATTTTGTAAGTTCTTCTTCTTTTATGGGTTTGGGGATCAAAATTTTTCCATAATTGATGTATGGCGTTATTATCTTCTAGCTCGGGAGTTCTAATCACTGTTTCAACTCCAATAGCATTAAAACTGGTTGTAAAATCACTAAAAATAATAGCGGTTATCCCTTTGTTTTGATATTCTGGGTCTACACCAATTAAATAAGAGGTAACGGTTTTTGGATTTTTTTTCGCTTTTAAAAGGTGAAATATCCCAAAGGGAAATAATTTACCTTTTGCTTTTTGAAGAGCCTCCGAGAAAGAAGGCATCATAATTCCAAATGCAACTAGTTTACCGCTTTCATCTACAACAAACTTTATGAAATCTGGATTTATAAAATTGATATATTTTTTTTTAAAATAATCTATTTGATTTTCGGATATAGGTACATAAGATGAAAGGGTTACATATGTTTTATTAAAAAGATCAAACATTTCATTCACATAAGGCATAATTTCTTTAGTAGTTGAAAAATTTAAAGACTTTAGTTTAAACCTTCGTTTTATTAAATTTGATATTCTTTCATAGTAAGGACCATCTACTTTTGATAATTTAAATTTATTCTCTAAATATTCTTTTTCTTTAATGAATCCTAGTTGTTCTAAATGTTCCTTGTAATAAGGATTAGAATACCAAGTCACCATAGTTCCAATATGATCAAAACCATCTGTGAGTACACCTACCTTATCAAGATTAGAAAACCCAACAGGACCTTCCATGTATGTTAATTTATTTTTTTTGCCAATTTCTTGTACTTTTTGAATAAGAAGTTTGGTAACATCTATATTGTCTATCACATCAAACCAACCAAAACGCATTTTTTTAATTTGTTGGTTTTTCACTTCATACCAATTTATTATAGCAGCAATTCTACCTACTATTTTATTGTTTTGGATAGCTACATAAAAGAATGCTTCAGCATTTTCAAATGCAGGATTAATCTCTTTATTTAAAACATCTAACTCTTCTTTAATAATAGGAGGAACCCAATAAGGATTATTTTTGTAGATAGAAAAAGGAAATTGAACAAATTGTTTCATCTCCTTTTTTGTAGTCATTTCCTTAAGTGTAATCATGGCACTAGTTTAGTTGCAGTCTGTAATTTTATATGATAGTTAGATTTTCATCTTTGTTATCATCTTCTTTATTTCTTTTCTCTTTTCCTCTTTTCTTTTTTGAAACTTTATGTTTTTACATTTTTGTATTTATA
>JADFAM010000054.1 GCA_015665265.1 Flavobacterium sp. | reverse complement strand
TCTGGTTCTCGTTGTTGATGGCAGTCATCTTCAAAAAATGTAGATTTTACCGAAATAGAAAAGGTAAACCTTATGATTAGTACTAAAACTATAATTGGAAGAACCAAAAAGATGAATTACGTAGGCTTTATAAAGCCTATTATTATCTTAAATTGTATTATTCCTTGGTTTATCTGGAAATATATTGAAAATAAGATAGAAGAATTTGAATTTATAGATACATTTAGATATGGTATAAATACTATAACAGTAGGTATTAACTTTATGATAGTTACCTATGCATTAAGTTATTTTTATAATTGGACTACTGCTACAATTTACCTACTTAGCTCTTTGTTATTGATTTTATTGTATAGTAAATTACACCCTATTCCGGCAAAATAGCTTCTTGAATAATCTGTTGAATTTTTGTTCTAATATTTTCTTTTACGAGTCCGTAATTCTCCATAGTTGGAAAAACTCTATTGGAAAGAAAAACATATAAAACCCCACTCTCAGGGTCAGCCCAGGTGTAAGCACCAGTAAAGCCACTATGACCAAAACTTTCGTCTGACACACACCCACATGTTGCCTTAATTTCTGGATTTAACTGAGGTTTATCAAACCCCAAACCTCTTCTGACTTCTTTATCAGAAAAATATCGCTTATTAAATTTATCGAAAGTTTCTTTTTTAAAATATCTTTTTCCTCCATAATACCCTTTTTGAAGATATAATTGCATCATTTTTGCAACATCATTTGCATTTGCAAATAAACCAGCATGACCTCCTACTCCACCAAGCATAGCAGCCCCCATGTCATGAACATAACCATGTAATAATTGATTTCTATAATACGTGTCTTTTTCTGAGGGAACAATTGAAGATTTATCTAATTTATTTAGTGGTAAATAAGTCATCCTGTTTGCACCTAATGGCTTATAAAATTGTTCTTGAACTAAATCATCTAAACTACTTTTATATTTCTTTTCTAGAGCCTCTTTAAAAAGATAATAGCCTAGGTCACTATATTTATAACCAGTTTCTAATCTTTGTTCAGAATCTCTTATAAACTTGTAAATAGAATCTTTATAAGAATTATTTAAGTATAAATTCTCAGCAACTTTAATTGAAAATTTTTTAGACTTACTTTTACTATAAAACTCTTTTAAATTATTTTTAGTAATGCTATCTTGTGTAAGTCTGTAGAAAGGAATCCATGCTTTTAAACGGCCGTAATGAGATAAAATTTCTAGAACAGTTAGTGTATCTTTATTAGAATTTTTAAAAGTTGGTAATATACTTTTAATGGTAGAGGTTAATTTTATTTTCTTATCCTCCTCTGCTTTTATCATCATAGGTAATGATGCTAGAATTTTTGTTAATGAAGCCACATCATAGACATCAATATTTTTAACAGCATTATTTTTTTTATCTGTGTGAAATCCAAAGCTTTTTTCATAAACAACTACACCATACCTAGCAACCAAAATCTGAAGACCTGGAGCCATTTTTTTTTCAAGTACAAGATTTGCTACAGAATCTATTCCTTGTAATTTAACTGATGACATACCAACAGACTCTGGGATAGAATACTGAAGTCTTTTTAAATTTTTTGTTGAAATACCGGTCCCTTCAGGAAACTTATTTTTAATACTTACTGGCAGTCGTCCTTTAGCATCTATAGCTCCAAAAATTGTTTGAGCTGCTATTTTTTGAGCAATCGCACTATTTTGATAAGCAACTAAAATACTTTCTAAATTATTGAATGATTTTATATTTAGCAAACTATATGGGCTAGCAAAAACAGAAAGAATGGTTTTATTTTTTCTTGAAATTTCATGTAACCATACAGATTCTTTATTAGAGAACTGATAGGGTTTCCAGGGATGAGCATTTGACTTATGAAAACCAACTATAACCAAATCAAAATCCTCTAAGGTGTCTATAATTTCATTTAAATTATCTTTTTCTACTTTAAATATCTCAGAATATTTTTGTAGTTCTTTTAAAAAAGTATCGTGACTAGCCTCACCTAATGCCACATATGCTATTTTATGAAGCTTTTTTAAATCTGAGATAGGTAGTAACTTTTTTTTATTTTTAATGAGGGTCATTGAGTTTTTCACTAATTCTCTGTGAAGAACCTCGTCTGCTGTAGTATTGATATCTTTTTCTATGTTTAATAGCTCTATTGGTTTGAATGTGTGTAGACCAACTTTATACTTTGCTAACAGAATCTTACGAACAGATTCATCTATTCTTTCATAACTTAAAACACCTGTTTGTATAGAGGTTTTAAGTAAATTAATTGTTTCTGGAATATCATGTGGTATCAATAAAATGTCATTTCCTGCAAGAATTGCCGCTAAATTAATTTCTGAAGGGCTTGAATAATTAGCAGCTCCTTTCATGTTTAAACCATCCGTAAAAATCAAACCTAAAAAACCTAATTTATACTTCAATAAATCTGTTACTACATTTGATGACAATGAAGTTGGTAATTTTGGATTTGGTTCTAATACCGGAATACTAAGATGTGCTGTCATTACACTAGCCATCCCTGCGTCAAAAACTCTTTTGTAAGGGTACAACTCTACTGAATCTAGACGTTGTCTATTAAAATTTAAGACAGGTAATTTTAAATGAGAATCTGTAGAAGTATCTCCATGACCTGGAAAATGTTTTGCATTCGCTAAAACGCCCATACTTTGCATCCCTTTACTAAATGCGATGGCTTTTTGAGTAACATTTATTTTATTTTCTCCAAAGGAGCGATTTCCTATAATTGGATTTAACGGATTCGTATTGATGTCTACCACTGGGGCAAAATTCACATGAATTCCAATTCGTCTAGCATGATTTCCTATATGCTCTCCAAACTTATAAATCAAAGAATTATCCTGAATGGCTCCTAAAGTCATATTCCAAGGAAACCGGTACGCATTTTTTAATCGCATATCTAACCCCCATTCACCATCAAAACCAATCATTAGAGGAACTTTAGACAACGATTGGTATTTGTTGGTTAATTCAGCTTGTTTGGTCGGAGTTCCTTGCATAAATATCAAATTACCAACATGATATTCTTCTATCATTTCTTTGATCTCATTCTCGTGAACAGAATCTAAGTTTGAATATGCCTGAATCATAAATAGCTGACCAATCTTCTCGTCAATGGTCATTGAACTCAAAATACTATCTACCCATTTTTCTTGTAAAAAATAATCATCTGTTCTAAGCGGATCTAAATTTTGACCTACCAAATTGAACAACGTCAATAAAAAAGATATAAGAAAGAGTTTTTTCAACATTAATCTAAGAAACTAAAAAACGTTTATGCCAACTATTATTAACAGATACTTCCCATTGAGTTTCCAACTCGTCTATGGTTGAAATCATATTATTAAAAACAATGGTTTCTGATGTTATTTTATTTGATTTAGTAAATTCTTTAAAATCAGACATTGTTACAATATTGATATGGTCACCATCTTTAAATGAAATATTCATTTTGTTCATCATATCAACTTCCAATGATTTTTCTAATTCTTTCACAAAACGTACAGATGAATCAATAGAACATCCTGAAACATTGTTAAACCCTTCGTCTACAGCTAATACTAGAAATTGGTTGTATTTAAAAGTAAAAGACCCTTTTAAATTAGATCCGTGTTTCGTCCACTGATCTATAAAATCAATAGCTTTTTCTGTTATGAAATTAATTTCTTGGTCAGAAAACTCTCTTTCTGATTGGTATACCCAAACGCGAGAATTACTAGGTAAATATTCAAACTTTACATACATACTAATTATCGTAAATTAAATTTTTGTTGTAATGCATTAAGCTTTTCAGCATCAGACATTCCTTTCTTAGGAATGGACATTCTTTCTTTAATTGCTTTTAATACCTTTTTAGTATATAATGGGAAATCTGCATTTTGAATCCATGCATTGTAACCAGGGTTTTCTTTAAAAACATCTTCAACAATCCTACCTTTATATTTTCCGAAAGAGAAAATTTCTTCTTCCTTGTCATTAAACAAGATAAAACCGGCAAAATCTGCTCTTTTAGAATGAGTTGAATAGGCACTCAAAGCTTCTACTGAATTTTCAATATCGTCATATCTATCTAATTGAGCTTTTAAAATTTCATAAGTTGCATTGGTGTCTGCCTCGGCAGAGTGTGCATCTTCCAATATTTTATCACAATAAAATTTGTATCCAGCACTAAGAGTTCTTTGTTCTTTTTTATGAAATATTACCTGAACATCAATTGCTCTTTTATTGTCCATGTCAAAATCTACACCAACTCTCAAAAACTCTTCTGCCAACAATGGTATATCAAAACGATTGGAATTAAATCCTGCTAGGTCTGAATCAGAAATCATAGCATTTACAGTTTCTGCTAATTCTTTAAAAGTGGGTTCTGTAACAACTTTTTCATTGGTTATACCATGAATAGCACTAACCTCTTTAGGGATTTCTATTTCTGGATTTACGAGCCAAGTTTTACTTTCTTTATTTCCGTTAGGAAATATTTTTAGTAAAGAAATTTCAACTATTCTGTCTTTGCTAATATTAATACCTGTTGTTTCTAAATCAAAAAAAACAATGGGCTTAGACAACTTTAAATCCATAAATATAATAGGTTATTTTTATCTTTTAAAAGTACAGAATTTTAACTAAAAATATCTAAAAATTATACATCTTTTTATGAATAAAAATTGGAGGTGAATACAATCATTTAAAACTTCAAAAACATAAAAAAAATAGTACTCAAATAGTCAACAATATACCATATACCTAAAAAAGGGAAAGCAAAAAACACGCTAAACAAAGAAAAACACACTAAACTAATTAAACAAAAGATTTTAAAAATTGCTAAACAAAAAAAACAACATAAACTGCGTTTAAAAGAAATTATTAAAAAAATGAATCGTTTAAAAACTTAAAGTTGTCGCTAATTTATTTTCATTTTAAAACAATAGTCACAAACTATAATAAAATAAGAAATATAGATTAAAATTATTAAAAGATTGTCCGTAAATTTGGAAATCCTTTATATAAAGAAAATTATTAAAAACCATGGAAC
>JADFAM010000032.1 GCA_015665265.1 Flavobacterium sp. | reverse complement strand
AATAAAGTATTTTTGTGCAGCAGCATAGGCTTTGCTATTAAAGAGCTTAATTGCATGATTATATTCGCTTTGAATATTGGTGTCAATTTCTGTTTGCTGACCATAGATTTGGACAGATTGTACAGAAAAAAACAATACTAGTATATGTAAATAATTATAGGGCTTTTTCATTTTTTTTTTGGATCTGTAAACTATAAACGAATGATTTCTTTTTTTGTTGGATTTATATTGTTAAAATCGATGCTGTATATTTCAAAAATAGGCATTGATTTTAGGATTATCATCATTCAGTTGGGTAAAATACTAGAAAATCTATCCAAAAAATTATGTAGGTTTGTATAAAGAACTATTTCATGGGGAATTCAATCTTACATCTAGAAAATGCAGATATTTATCAACGAGATAATTTGGTGTTATCTAAAGTAAATCTAACTATTAAACAAGGAGAGTTTTATTATTTGATTGGAAAAACTGGAAGTGGAAAAAGTAGTTTAATGAAAACTTTATATGGTGATTTAATGCTTCAAAGGGGAATAGGTTCTATAGTAGGGTTTGATCTGAAAAAACTAAAGGATAAAGAAATTCCGTTTCTTAGAAGAAAAATTGGGATTGTTTTTCAAGATTTTAAATTATTAAATGATAGAACAGTTTTTGACAATCTCTTGTTTGTTTTGAAAGCTACAGGTTGGAAAGATAAAACATATATGAAAGGAAAAATTGAAGAGGTTTTAGATCGTGTTGGTATGAAAACAAAATACTACAAAAGCCCCTATGAATTGTCTGGAGGAGAACAGCAAAGAGTTGCAATAGCAAGAGCTTTGTTAAATGATCCAGAGTTAATTTTAGCAGATGAACCCACTGGAAACTTAGATCCCAAAACTTCTATAGAAGTAATGAATTTACTTAATAAAATTCATCAAAGTGGTAAAAGTATTCTGATGGCTACTCATGATTATGCTTTGATAGTAAAATTTAAACAAAAAACACTTAAGTGCGAGGGTGGCGAATTGTTTGAGGTAGTAGCGCAAACTACTCCTTAAAGATAGTGTCAACTATTTTTTCGGCTCCACGTATTGGGTCAAAATTTTGCAACAACTTTTCACGATCTTCCCTGATAGAGGGTTTAAAATCTTTCTGAAATAATTCGGCTGTTTTTATCAAGTACTCAGCCTTAGTGTTGGCTTTTTCACAAAGTGATTCCAAGCCAGTTTTGTCTAACATATAATCATTAGCTATTACGAACCTTCCTTGGCGGAGTGTGTTCAGTAATTTTAATTTGATTCCTGTATTTTGAAAAGTAGGAAGTACATTAATATGAGCTTCTTGAAATAAATTGTATAGGTCTTTATCTTCATTTAAAGGATTAAAAGATATATTTTCATGTTTCTGAATCTCTTTTAAAACCTCACTGTTTTTATAATTACTGGCTATCACAAGTTGATAATCTGTTTGTTTGTATACATCAATTAAATACAAAGCTGCCTTTACATTTTCAGAAACTAATAAATGACCGTGATATAAAATAAAACTTCCTTTGGAACTAAGGTTTGTGTGTTTTTCTACATCATGAAATGCAGGAATGTAAATACTTTTATTCCCATATTTATTTTTAAAATATTCTTGTTCAATTGGAGAAATTGAGAAAACATTTTGCATTTTATGTATGATTTTTTCATAATGTTTAAGTTTTTTGGATTCTTTTTTGAAAAAAGAACGTTTAAAAGTATTGGACTCACTTTTTTCTAATCCCTTGTAAAAACGATGTTCTATATTATGAGCTCTTACATATATATTTTTACCCTTAAGCCTATCTTCTAGTGCAGCTAATGTTGAATGCAATCCTTCAAATAAAATTGGATAGGAATCTTTAGTCAGATTTGCTACCAATAAATCATTTCCTCTACTTTTTACGATAAAAGGAGTTTTAGATAAAAGACTTTTTATAAATGAGTTTCTCTTGTAATAGAAAACTTTTTCACAATACTTTAGAAGTTCTTTTTGCTCACCTTTCCCGTATTCAAAAGCATGTAGGTGAATATCAACTCCTACACTATGTAAGGCTTTTATCTTGTAAAACACGTCTATAACCCCTCCATAATTAGTTGGATAGGGAACATCAAAAGAAACGATGTGTAATTTATTAGACACGCTTTAAAAAATTGAAGTTAGTTTTTCTTTTTCTATAGACCAATTTAGTTCTTCTTTTGCATCTTTAAGCTCTTTTTTGTAACTAATAAATTCCATGCTTTTAATAGTTTTTGCAAGGCATTCAGTAGATCTTTCTTGAAGTACTTTCCCAAACGAGTAGTTGCTTATGAGTGTTTTCATTTCTTTTAAATCAGCAACTATTACAGGAACATTTGCATGTAAATAGTCAAATATTTTATTAGGAAGAGCATATCTATAATTTAAACCTAAATCTTCTTCTAAGCTAATGCCAATTGTTGCGTTAGGAGTAAGTTTTTTTAATTCATTTGGAGTTTTTTTACCCAGAAATTTTACACGATTAACCAACGAGAGATTAGTTACCTTATTTTTTAATTTCTCTGTAATATCACCATCTCCAATAATTACAAATATGTATTCTTCAAGAAGCGGCATTGTCTCTATCATTAGTTCTAAACCCCTACCAATGTTTACTGATCCTTGGTATAGAATAATTTTTTTTCCGTTTGTTTCTATTTCAAATTCTTTCGGATTAATAGTTTTAATCACAGGAATATTCCTGATTACAATAGCTGAAATTCCATATAAATCTTGATAATGTTTTTTTATAGAATCACTAACAGTTATGACAGTTTTTAGTTTTGGAATGATAGTCTTCTCCAGAAAAATCCATACATTCTTTACTCTTTTTTTATGAACAAGCTCTGGTATTTCAGAGTATAATTCATGACTATCAAAAACTAGTTTTTTATTTTGAAGTTTACTAATTATATAATTAGGCAAAAGGGTGTCTACATCATTTGAAAATAATAGGTCTTTTTTGGTAAATAATAAAAAGATAAACAAACGTATATTGAATTCAGCATAAAATAAAAAGCCTACATTAAAGAGTAATCGAAACCTAATTGTCTTGTAACTTCTTTGAATAGGAAGACTTTTTTTTAGTTTTCTACCTACCAAAAGAACATCATAACCAATTTCAGATAAAACTTCACAAGTTTTTTCAACACGCTGATCAGTTGTTAAATCGTTTGTTACAGAAATTAGTATTCTTTTCAAGACATTTTTATTTAGTTAGGCAATATATAAAAAACTAGGTAGCTAATTAAAATTCGTGTTTTTTCCAATAAAAAAGGTAAAGAAAGAATTAGTCAAAAAACTTAATTAAAATAGTCAAAAAAGTATTTTTTTGTAAAAAATATAGGATTCACCCTTTTTGCTATTTTCATATAGACAGCAAAGAACTTGTCATCATTAGTCCATCTATATTTACATATGTTATGGTATAAGAGGGCCATATCCTCATATGATTTAAATCGTTCGATTGTTAAATTTTTATCAATTGAGACAATTTTTTCATGATCATTAACTTTAGTGTAATAGATGAGTTTCATGAATAAAAAATTATTGTAATGCTCAAACTTATAAAAAAATGTGTAATCTGTTTCAGGTTTTATTTTTTCAATAATCCATTTCATTACCTCAAAGTTTCGAGTTAGTATGCTTGTAAAATTTATTTCAAATAAATATTCTATGGGAATAAAACCATCTAACAGATATTTCTGATAATAATTATTTAGTTTAAATATTACGTTAGAATCTTCAATTAATAAATTTTGAGCAAATATTCTACTTTTTAAAATGGGGTGGAATTCATCTTCGTCTTTTAATGTATAATAGGAATGTTTATTTTTTTTATTAAAAAATAGATTTAAATTTAAAATTCCTTCACAGAACACCCTTACATTTTTTCTTGAAGAATTTTTATAAATCGTTTTAATAATTTTAGAATAATACGTTTTTAAACTTGCATAGTCTACAAAAATTGTAATTACTAAATCCTGAAAATTTTCATTTAAAAGTAGTTGGTTAAACGCTTTGTTTTTTATGTTAACAACTCTAATTAAATACCCTATAGACATACCTATTAGTACTTGGCCGTCATAGTTAAAATTTTGAACATTCATTTTTTTAAGTTCAAAAATCTTGCGAATTAGATTAAAATTTCCAATAAGTAATAATTCTCTTATTATTTGTATTAATTTTAAGTTGAAGCTTTTTGTTAGGCTAAGATTACTTTCTATATATTCTACTAATCTATCTTCCTCACCATTGTGAATAATCTTTGAAATTTCAAATTCTTGCCTCCACTTATTTCTTAATTTGTAATTAATGAGGAAATCAGAATAACTTTCAAAACTATTAAATCTTGATAAGGTGTCTAATGTGAAGTTACTTGCTTGTACATTTTTAACGACTCCAAAAAACCTTCTAATGGTGTTGTAGCTGATGGCTATATCATTTTCTTTAGCTATAATTTGACTCAGTCTTTTACTGTCTTTAAGGCTTTTTATTTTAAACCCAATTTTTACTTCGGTAATTTCTCTAAGTTTATTTTCCATAGATGTACTAAATATGTACTAATATACTAAAATGATTGTTATAAGTTTGCAATATAATTACTCCCTAATTTAAATTATTTGGGAAATATTCATTGAAAAAGAGAAAAACTGTAAAAAAAGAGTGTAATTTCTATAATTACGCTTTTTTTTATTATTATGAATAAGTAAATAGTGTCTAACTATTTAAAGATTAATTTAATAAATATGGTATACCTCATTTTATCAAACTTTCTTTATGCTTTAAACAATCTTTTGTGGAAAAGAGCACTGTCTAAATTTAATTTATGGTTTATCATAGCCTCGAGATCATTGATAACAAGCATAATTGGCTTTATTGTTATAATTCCTCTTTATTTAGATACCATAAATACTATAGACTTTCCTGTTTTGCTTACTATTTTTATTGCTTCAGTTTTTGGTTCATTAGGCTTAATCTGTATGATTTATGCTCTTAAAAATGGAAGCTTATCGCAATTAGCCCTTTTTAATTTGATGATCGTTTTTCTTGTTGGTTCTTTTT
>JADFAM010000058.1 GCA_015665265.1 Flavobacterium sp. | reverse complement strand
AAAGAGTATTTATTCCTTATTTAAAAGCTTTTTTGCCAATTCTTTTCCTAGCTCTACACCAAATTGGTCGTAGCTAAAGATGTTCCAAACAACCCCTTGAACAAATATTTTGTGTTCATACATAGCAATTAACTCTCCCAAAGATTCTGGAGTTAATTTTTCAAATAAAATAGCATTGCTGGGTCTGTTTCCCTCAAAAACTTTATATGGCAATAAAGAATGAATAGTTGAGTTGTCTCCTGAAAATTTTAATTCAAGGTGAACTTCTTCTTTAGATTTTCCAAAAGCTAATGCATCCATTTGTGCATTGTAGTTAGCCATTAATTTTTGGTGATGATCTGTAAGACCATAAAGAGAAGTTTTATACCCAATAAAGTCTGATGGTATTAATTTTGTTCCTTGATGAACTAATTGCATGAATGCATGTTGCATATTGGTACCTGTGCTACCCCAAACAATGGTTCCTGTTTGATAACCTATTTCATCTCCATTTCGGTCTACACTTTTCCCATTACTTTCCATAATTGCTTGCTGTAAATAGGGAGCTAGTTTTGTTAGGTATTGTGTGTACGGAAGAATTGCTTCAGATTCTGCTTTGTAAAAATTATTATACCAAATACTCAATAGTGCTAAAATCACAGGAATATTTTGGTCAAATGAACTTTCTTTAAAATGGATATCCATTTTTTCTGCACCGTCTAAAAGAGAACGGTAATTATCAAACCCAACAGATAAACTAATAGAAAGCCCAACAGCAGACCATAAAGAGAAACGACCACCAACCCAGTTCCACATTGGAAATACATTTTTTGGGTCAATTCCAAAAGCATCTATAGCATCCACGTTAGTAGATACAGCTACAAAATGTTTTGCAATATCAAATTGAGACCCTGAAGTTAAAAACCAGTTCTTGATCGTATTTGCATTAGTGATGGTTTCTTGAGTTGTAAAAGTCTTCGAAACAATCACAAACAGTGTTGTTTCAGGATTTAACTTTTTTATAATCTCAGAAACATGATCTCCGTCTATGTTAGAAACAAAATGAGTTGTTAAATGATTTTTATAAAATTGAAGAGCCTCAACAACCATATCTGGCCCGAGGTCAGACCCACCAATTCCAATATTTACAATATCTGTGATCTTTTTTCCTGTGTATCCTTTCCAGTCTCCAGAAATTACTTTATTTGAAAAAGCTCTGATTTTTCTTAGAGCTTTCTTAATTTCTGGTTTAATATTTTTATTGTCTACTAATAACTCGTTTTCTGAGTTACTTCTCAAAGCAGTGTGTAAAACGGCTCTATCTTCTGTTTCATTAATAATATCCCCTGTAAAATATCTGTTGATGGCATCTTTTAATTCAACTTCATGTGCTAATTCAACCAATAAATCAACAGTTTTCTGATTCATCTTATTTTTGGAAAAATCTAAGTGAAGATCGTTAAAGTCCAATGAAAATTTTTCTTTTCTTTCTGGATCGGTTTTAAAAGCTGTTTTTAGGGAAAACGAACTCATTTCAGAAAAATGAGATTCCAATTTTTCCCATGCTTTTGTTGTTGTAGGATTTATATTTTGTAGTGGCATTTTTAGTAATTTATTTTGTAAAATCTATTTTATCTAATTGAGCTTCCAAAGGCTTTATAAACTTTAAATAGCTAGGTTTAAGACTCTTTTTCAAAGGCTTAGCAGAGGGAAGTTTTTGTTTAAACGGATCTACCTGTCTCCCATTTTTCCAAAAACGGTAGCATACGTGAGGCCCGCTTGTATTTCCTGTCATTCCAACATACCCAATGATGTCTCCCTGTTTAACATATTGTCCTCGTTTAACTTTTCTTCTACTCATGTGAAGATATTGAGTAGAATAGGTGTTATTATGTCTTATTTTAACATAATTTCCATTGCCTCCTTTTCTTCTAGACTCTGTAACTTTACCGTTAGCAGTTGCCATAATTGGAGTTCCAACTTTGGCAGCAAAATCTGTTCCTTTGTGGGGCTTTACTCTCCCATAGTATGCTATTTTTCTTCTTAAATTATATCTAGAGGAAACTCTATACTGAAATTTAATGGGAGATCTTAAAAATTGACTTCGAAGCATATTGCCCTTTTCATCATAATATTCTGGAATACCTTTAATAGAATCAGGAATAAATCTATAGGCATAGAAATCTCTATTATTGTGATCAAAAAGAGCTGCTTTTACTTTTCCGTACCCAACAAATATACTATCATCTATAAATTTTTCTTCATAAATTAATTTAAATCGGTCTCCTCTTTGAAGTTTATAAAAATCTAAAGTCCAAGCATAAATATCTGCGACATCATATGTTAAATTAGGATTCAAATGAAGACTATCCATGGCTTCAGATAAAGTGGAGTAAATTTTACCCGCAACTTCTTTCTCTATAATTTTTATTGGTTTTCTGTAGTTGTAGGCAATGATGGTAGAATCTTTAAAATCTACAATTGTGGCTCTAGCTTTATTATTTTTATAAATAAAAACTTGAGCTTTCTCTAAAGAATCTTTACTGGCAAGAATCATGTAGGGCTTTCCAGCTCTAATTCTTCTTACATCAAATGTGTCTTTGATCTTTTTTGCTATGGCATTTATTTTTGGATAATAAACATGGTGTCTATCTAAAATGATACCAAAGCTTTCGCCTTTTTTTATGGTATCTTTTATAACCTTGTAATCATTTAATGTGAAGCCAAATTCAGTAATGATTTTTGGAGTTAAAAGAGAAACCTGGTCAGAATCAACAGAAACATCAGAAATTTTATCTTCACCACAAGAAAAGATTATTAATACAAAGAACAGAAGAACACTTAATTTTTTCAATATAATCAGATTTTATTCTTGGATAAGAATTCGGTAAAAATACAACTTAATCAGTCATAATTTTAAATGAATTTGCTAATCCTTTAAAAGCTTTTAATTCTGCTCTTAAAGATCCAACAGCTAGTGATGCTTTTATTCTAACAGGAATTTTATTTTCATCATCTGTAACCCATATAGTGACACTTTCACTTTCTTTGAAAACTCTTCCAGATTGAACTACAGGACGTAATTTGATTGTTTTTATTTTTCCAAACTTAGTTTTTATGTATTCTTTACCTAAAAAACGCAACTTAAAGACGAACGTTTTAGAATCAAAAAACATATTTAAATCGATTTCATCACCAGCCTTTATAGTATCTGTATTAATAGTTCTCAGATAATAAAAAGCTGAAATCATATCTTGGACATCACCAAAAGAGACCTCTTTTGTGGTATTGTATTTGAAATCTTCAATAGTAGCTATTTTTGTGTCTTGATTAAATCGAATATCCCTTTTGATAATGTAACCTCCTTCATTAACATCTCTCTTAAATAAATATGGTACTACTTTATTATAATCAAAGTAGGATTGATAGGTGTCTCTAACTTTAAAAAACCAACCTATAAAATCACTTGTTTTCCCAAAACCTTTTGCATGAAAAACTTTTTTGCCTTTTAAATCTGTTTCTTTAAGTGTAAGTTCTGCAGTGCCAGCTTTAAAGAATCCACTGTAACTCATTTTATATTTTAACCACTCTCCGTCTTTAAAAGGTTTAGTTTTTTCTTGCCCTAGGAGAAATGTATTAAACGAGAGCAGAAAGCAGATTAAAATTAAATTTTTCATACACATCAAACATATAAAAATTGATTGAGAATTATCTTACTTACAAAAACAAAAACTCCCTAATTTGAAGTAGGAAGTCTTTTTTAACTAAAAATTATAATTTATCTAGAAGGTACCCCAATTTTTTAATTCTTCTTCAGACCATAAATAAGGATAAAAGATTCTGCGCTGGTATTTAGGGTGTAAGTATTTCCTCCAACTACTTCCTCCGGTAGCCTCTAATTCTTTTTCTTTACCTCCTAAATATTTTCCTGCGGCATCATAGTGCGCTAATACCCACTTCACATTTACAGTGTAATCATAATGGCGCATTGCTTCAATTAATGTAGTATCTTTTTGAACCTCTTTGGGTAATTGTTTAAATTTCATTGATAAATTACACGCATTATAATCTTCCATAAATTCTATAAAATCACCCATGTATTTTTTATCAAATAACTTAATCAATACAGATTTTTCGCCAGTATTGTGATTTATTCCAGCAGCTTGCCAATACAAGTGATCATAGGCGTTTTTAAACGGAGAATTACGATCAATAGTTTCTCTATGCCGTACATCAATTAAATTAATGAGTTCTGTTGATGCAAATTCTATCTTTCTGTATTGTGCGCTTTGAAAACCACTTGCAGGAGTTAAAGTATTTCTAAATTTTAAATATTGATCTCGCTCCATTCCATCAGCCATCACAGTAAATGAATTACTTAGCATATCAAAATACCTACTAATTCTCATTAAATGTATTGCAAATTTCTCTGCACTAACTTCATTTGTTTTAGCTACTTGATCAATTTCCCATAACACCATTTTGAATAACAATTCATTAACTTGATGGTACATAATAAATACCATTTCGTCGGGTTGATCTGTTCTTGGAATCTGCAAACCTAAAAGTGCATCAGTTTGAATATAATCCCAATAGGTAATGGGAGTACTCCATAGTAATCCCTCTAACATGGAGTCTAAAGGAACGCCTAGTTTTTTATATTTCTCTTCAATGGCTTTTAATAATTTGTCTTTACTCATATGTATTGAAAGTTATGCAATTCTTTTTACTTAAAATTACAATGTTCCTCTTTTAGCCTGCTCTCTCTCTATAGATTCAAATAAAGCCTTGAAATTTCCTGCACCAAACCCTCTAGCTCCCATTCGTTGAATAATCTCAAAAAACAAGGTAGGTCTATCTTCGATGGGTTTTGTGAAGATTTGTAATAAATATCCTTCCTCATCTGCATCAATCATAATTCCTAATGCTTTTAACTTTTCAATATCCTCTCTCAATTCATGGCTAAATTCCTCTAAGCGACCAGGTACAGCAGTATAATATTCTTCAGGTGGAGTTGATAAGAACTCAACACCTTTAGATTTTAATTGACTTACTGTCTTAACAATATCATTAGTAGCTACAGCGATATGTTGAACTCCGGCACCTTCATAAAAATCAAGATACTCTTCAATTTGAGAGCGTTTTTTCCCTTCTGCTGGCTCATTTATAGGAAATTTAATTCGACCATTTCCGTT
>JADFAM010000016.1 GCA_015665265.1 Flavobacterium sp. | reverse complement strand
TTTTCCTTGACTCTCTTCAACTAAGTGAGTAAATACATCTATTTCGTTTTGAATTCCTCCAAAAACTTCTCCTTCCCAACCAGCATCAAAACCTGTAGATGCATTGTCTGTAAAATATAACTTTGTAAAACGATTTTTTTCACCATCTGTCATTAGAAGTTTTACTTCTGTCCAAGAATTTGTTCTTAAAAAAGTATCTGTTCCTTGAGCAGATTGGTTGCTTTCAGCAAAATTAACAGAAGTTCCACTGTTAGCTTTAACAAAAAATCCTTGTCCTGGAGCTATTTCAAAATTATCTGCTAAAACTTTTACAATATAATTTCCTCCGTTAGTCATCTCCCAAACCCAAATTTGTTGGTCTAAACTGCTATTGTCTCCTAAAAAGGTAGCACTATTTACAAAAGATGTGTATGGATTACCTAATAAGTTAAATCCATTACCAGCAGAAGATATTGTAGCATCAACCCCTAAATCATCAGTATTTAAGTTACCAGTAAACTTTACTTCACCATTTGAATCTGTTTTCATGGTGTAACCAGTACCTGAGTTAAAAGTATCTGCATTGCTATCATCGTTTACAAGATAGGACCAAGTATCATCTGCAGTGGCATAAAAACCTAGACCCCGAAGAGATGTATTAGTGGTACTAGTAGCTAAATTCATATCATCAGCATAGGCATTGTCATATGTTTCTCCAGAGACAGGTGATGCAACTAGGTGCCAACCTTCTGCGTCACCCTCAAAAGCAGCAGTTAAAAATCTTTTGTAAGTAACCGTTCCATTGAAAGATGCTTGAGCAATTAAGGAAGCTCCAGAATTTATAGTTACAGAGTTTACTGTCACCGCTCCGGAGGTTGTTGGGTAATTTGTTAAACTTGCAGGAATTAAAAGATCTGAAGTGGAAACTGGTATGCCATTACTCCAATTGGAAGAAGTATTCCAATCACTATCGGTAGCACCAGACCAAGTTGTTGAGTTTAATTTTCCAGGAGACCCCCCATTTAAAGCACTAGCTTGCCAATTTGAGACTGTGTCTGAATTGTCTGATGTAGTATCTAAGATTTCATAACTAGGACCACCTCCATCTGTTGATGAAGCATCGTCATCATCGTAGTCTACGGAGTCAATAGATGTATCACTACTATTTTTTAAAGTAATTGTACCACTAGTATTCCCTAATTTATTGGAATCATTGGTGTCTTTAACATTTGCATTGGTGGGAGAACCAGATAGATTATTAAAATCTGGTGTAAAAGGATTGTCATTGTTGTAAGTTCCGTCTCCATTACTTCCTAGAGCAATTGTTATATAATCTCCATCAGTTATTGTTGTAGATCCTGGAAATGTAAATGTTCCACCAGAATATACCACTGTCCAATTAGAAATATCAACATCAGCTCCATTACCATTGTAAATTTCTATCCATTCGTCATCAGTGCTTGGGGTATTATACATGATTTCGGAAATTACTACAATAGGTAAATCATCGTCTTCATTGGTAACAGTTGTTGAAGTTGTAATACCATCATAATCATCATCTGAAGAAGCATCATTGACGGCTAAAGTTATGGTTACATCTATATTGTCATCATTTATAGCATCATCTACACCTGTAGTTGTCACTATTTGTGGTTGATCCCAATTACCACTAGTAAATGTAAGTGTTGAAGGAGAAACAGTAACTTCTCCGGTATCTCCACTTGTAACATTAACCACTACATCTGATGCAGGTGCTGCATCTAGAACAGTTGTAAATGTCGCAGTAGTTCCTGATTCATTGGTATTCCCTGAAACTGAACTTAAAGATATCCCTGGAGTAGAACCAGTAAAGTTAGTTACTGAAAAATCATCAATAAATAAATGACCACTTTGATCATCACTGAGTATTCTTATAAAAACCGTACTGGATAAATTATTTACATTGTAAGAATAATTAGTGTAGGTTTGATTTGAAGATGCACCTAAGGTGTGTGTATCTAGAGTACTGAAATTTGTACCATCAGTAGAAATTTGTAATTGGAAAACGTTAGATGAACTACCGTTTATGTATGCATATTTAAATGAAACTGTTCCACATGTATTTAATTCAGGTGTAGTAATATGTGCGTTTGATTTATCATCATTTATGGTAAAACCATAAGACCCTGCACTTGTATTGGCATAACTAAAGTTTCCAGCTTGACTCTTGGTCCAAACCCTACCAGAAATTGTAACATCAGCAGCTGAATAAGAGGTGCTAGGGTTAGATTCGAAATCTTCTGTCCAGTTTTGCCCATAACTGATATTTGAAATTAGCAAAAAGTAAAAAACAATTCTAAAAAAGTATTTTTGTTTCATAGGTGTGGTGTTTATTATTGGTTTTAATTAGTTTTTTATTTGAAAAACAATAATTTAAGTACCGCACAAATTAATGAACGGGGAAAGTATAAATTAATGCTAATAGGTAAGGGGGTATTTCTTAAGAAGAAAGATTAAAAATAAAATTTATTTTTATTACTTTACTTAAGCAATTAATCAAATATACATAATTTATCTAAAAAATAAACTTATGTTATTTATTAATTTTTTCTCCAAAAAAACGGTGTAAATAAAATAAGAACTGTAAAAAGTTCTAGACGCCCAATCAACATTAGAAAAGAACAAAACCATTTGGCACCAGCAGATAAATGTGCAAAATTATGTACTGGACTAACAGAACCAATTGCAGGTCCAATATTTCCTAAGGAAGAGGCAGCAGCTCCTAATGCAGACATAAAGTCTAAGCCTAAAAACGTAAGAATTACAGAAGAGACAATAAAAATAAGCATGTAGATAACAAAGAAAGAAAGAATGTTAAACACAATGGGTTGACCCACTGCTTTATTGTTAAATCGAACAGGAATAATAGCGTGTGGATGCAATGTTTTTTTAAATTCTAAAAAACTGTTTTTTAACATTACGATATGTCTCACAATTTTGATACCACCACTAGTAGAGCCTGCAGAACCACCAACAAAAAATAATGCAAAGAAAATACCCGTTGCAAAGAAACTCCACATGGTAAAATCTGCGGTTACAAAACCAGTAGTAGTTATGATAGAAATTACTTGAAAAAGAGCATGCCTGATAGCACTTTCTGTAGCTCCTAAAACTTCAGGGTGTGCAACAGTAGTTTGTAAGGTATCATCTTGAAAGAATAAAATAATTACTGCTACAAGTGCAGTAATGCTTAAAATACCAAAAAAGTAGTATTTAAACTCTTCGCTTTGAAGTACTTTTTTTACTTTTCCTTTTAAGGCAAAGTAGGTGAGCACAAAGTTGGTACCGGCTACAAACATAAAAAAGATAATTACATACTGTACCATTGGCATGGCATTCCAATACGATAAACTATTATTTTTAGTAGAAAAACCTCCTGTACTTACGGTGGCCATTGCATGATTTATAGCATCAAACCAATTCATTCCTGCCACTTTAAGCAAAAGAAATTCTATAAAAGTTAATAGTACATAAATTAACCACAAACGTTTTGCGGTGTCTGTAATTCTAGGATGTAACTTGTCTGCAGAAGGGCCAGGTGCTTCCGCCATAAATAATTGCATTCCTCCAATTCCTAAAAGTGGTAGAATAGCAATGGTTAGTACAATAATACCCATACCACCAATCCAATGAGTAGCACTTCGCCAAAACAAGATTCCTTTTGGCATGGCTTCTATGTCAGTTAGAATCGAAGATCCTGTAGTAGAATAACCAGACATAGTCTCAAAAAATGCATCTGTTAAAGAGGGAATGGTTCCAGTAAACAAGTAAGGCAACATACCTGTAAAGGATAATGTAAGCCAACCAAGAGTAACAATGAGATACCCTTCTTTTTTTTGAATATTAGTGGAGGTTGGTTTATTAAAAAAATAAAGAATAAGACCCATAAAAATGGTAACAATTCCTGCGTTTAGAATACCCATCTGAGCAGTTTCTTGGTGAAACATACTAAAAGGCAATGCTATAAACATAAAGACTCCGTTGAGAACTGCGGTTAGTCCAAGAAATCTGTAGATTATTTTGAGGTTAAGATTACCCATTTCTATCGGAATAAATCTTCTACTATGTGTATGGCATCAGGTAAACAGAAAACAATAACTTTATCTCCACTCATTACCTGAAAATCTCCATCAGAAATTAATGCCTTTCCGTCTCTAATGATTCCTCCAAATACTGCATCTCTAGGGAAATTTAATTCTCTGATAACCTTTTTAGTTACTTTGGCACCCGATAAAACCTCAAATTCGAAAACTTCTGCATCTATATTGTGAAGATTTGCCAAAGCAAGAATTTCACCTTTTCTAATGTGCTTAAAAATGCTACTCGCTGCAATTAATTTTTTATTAATAAGTGTATTAATTCCTATGGTTTGAGAAATATTGATATAATCCATATTCTCAACTAGAGCAATCGTTTTCTTAACTCCTTTAGATTTAGCAACTAGACAAGACATAATGTTTGTTTCAGAATCACCAGTAACCGCAACAAAAGCATCCATTTCTCTAATATTTTCCTCTTCCAACAACTCAATATCTCTACCGTCTCCATTTATTAAAAGAGTTTCATTTAACTCTTCAGCTAAAAGCAATGATTTTTCTCGCTGTTTCTCAATAAGTTTTACTTTAAAGTTTTCTTTACAAAGGTTTCTGGCAGTTTTAGATCCAATAGAACTACCGCCAAGAATCATCACATTCTTTATCGTTAAGTGTTCTTTTCCTACAATCGGGTAGAGCTTATCTACGCTGTAGTGAGGAACAGAAAAGTAAACCTGATCATTTAATTTAAATTCGGTATCTCCTCTTGGTATAATTGTTTGTGATACTCCTTCTCGTTTAATCGCTATGATAATAAAATCTACAGATGAAAACGTATCTCTAGCTCCTTTTACAGTGGTATTTAAAAGTGGAGATTTGTAATCTAGAGTAGTCCCCATTACATTAAATAGTCCGTTTTCAAAGGTAACAGTATCATTAAATGAAGATTGGTTTAACAGCATTTTAATTTCATCTGCAGCTAATTCCTCTGGTGAAATCATATAATCTAAACCAAATTTCTTGAAGTCAATATGATCGTTCTTTAAAAATTCTGGGTTGTCTATTCTAGCTATAGTTTTCTTAGCTCCTAAAGATTTTCCTATCACTGAAATGGTAAAATTAGTATTTTGAGATTCTGTAACAGCCAATAATATGTCTGTAGATTCTATACCAATTTCTTTGAGTAATTTTATAGATGTAGCATCTCCTTTTTTGGTGATAACATCTAGGTGACTGTTGATGTAGTTAAGTTTCTCTCCATCAAAATCTATAACATACGTATCCTGAGATTCGTAAGACAATAACTTTGCTAAATGAAACCCAACGTCTCCAGCACCTGCTATAATAATTTTCATAAATC
>JADFAM010000041.1 GCA_015665265.1 Flavobacterium sp. | reverse complement strand
GAACATATAGTTCCCCTTAATTTAATCTTCACACTTTCTTTTTCATGCAAAATATAATTTATGAATATAATTTTATACTTTAGCAATGTAAATTAACAATAAAATTTTACTCCATAATAATATCATTGTAATGTTATTATTATTCACCTCCTCTTTAAAGTATAAAAATATAAAAATAAAGTACTGTAGATCAGTTTAATAAAATTAATTAATTAGTGTCATTTTAATGAAATTACTTTTAAAGCTTTTGCTTTTTTTCCCGATCATTTCGTTTTCACAAAGTGATATTAACAACCAATCTCCAGAAAATATTTTATTAGATTCTATCAATAAACAACTCATTTATCAAACCAATACCTCTATTTATCGAATTTCACTTTCTAATTTAAAAACTACAAGCTCCGTTAGAATAAAAAACTATAATGCTGTGCCTCCTAAAATAATTCTAAAAAATAATAAGTTGTTATTTTTACATCAAAGAGGGGGAGATATATTTGAATTAAATTCTAATGATAGTTTATATAAAACTGATAATTCTGATATTGTAAATTTTTTTATTGGAAGTAATCAATTTGTAAGAAAGGATACTATTTTTAGACACGGTGGATATGGATACTGGACTTTATCTAATTTTTTGATATACTTTGAAGATCTTACAAAAGAGTGGCAAAGCTACCCTATTTCTGAAGATTCTGAAATACCTCCAGTTATAAATGAACAAATAGGTTTTACTCTAAACAATTCTTATTATTTTTTTGGTGGTAACTCTCTAGACGAAAAAGGAGCAAGAACTTTAACCAAAAAAAATAATGAAATTTGGGAATTTAATTTCAATACTAAAAAATGGAAAAAATTAGGCGATATTTTAAGAAATCTAATATTTCCAATTCATTCAAGTTTCAAAATAGATTCAAATCTATTTTTATTAAACAAACAAAATAAACTGTTTAAAATTGATGTCGTAAACAATTCAATTACAGAATACAAAATAGCTCCTATTTTATATCAGTTTGTATCTGGTATTGACCCAATTTATTATAAAGATTTTGTTTACTTTTTGTCTGATAAAGGAAAAATAAATAAAATTGCACTAAGTAAACTTACTAAGGAAACAAAAGTAATTACCAAATTTTATGATACACAAAATATTACTGAAAAAATTATATTAGCTTCTGTATTTATTATAATATCATTTGTAATCTTCTTCCTAGCAAAGAGGTATGCAAATGCAAAAACTATAAAACTGTTAGATAACGGTGTTAGATTTAAAAACAAATTTATAGAATTAGACAGCTTATCAATTGCTATTATTAAAATGGTAGAACCACAAGACATAGAGCTTTCAAAAGTATACAACCTCGTTAAAAAAGATCATTTAAGCAAGATTCAAAATGAACGAATTAAAAATCAATACGTAGATCAAATTAATCTACAATTAACTGTTCTTACAGGAATAAAAGAAGATTTTTTAATAGTTTCAAAATCTAATTTTGATAAAAGATATAAAATAATACGACTCAACAGAGCTGTGTACGGAAATCTTCTGTAACCACACCTATGTTTTTTTAACCTTTTTAATCTGTTTTTTTAAATCTTTTAAAAATTGATGAAAATCTACAGTTATTCTGTGTCTATTGGTATTAATTTGTTTCATGTGCGGGTTTGTAACTTCTCTTTCACATAGAGTTTTCATGTTAGAAGGTCTTTTCCACAACCCTTTTAAAGCTAGTGTTGCCAATATACTTTGTTGTTCTGCGCCCGGCCAAATACATCCTAAAGGCTGAAACATCCCTATGAAGTATAGGTTATCATATTCTGCATGAAACATCTTAAGATAAAGAGGTACGGGGCCCTCAGTATAATTTAAAAACTTTTTATCGAAAAAAGGATGCGCCAACTCAAAACCGGTACAGGCTATTACAGAGTCAAATTCTTCACTACTACTGTCTTTAAAATAAATTGTTTTGCCTTCAAACCTGTCAATTTCTGGCTTGGGTTGTATTTTACCGTGTCTTATTTTATATAATAATTCACTATTAATAGTTGGGTGAGTAGCTCCAAATTTATGATCTGGCTCTGGTAAGCCGTATATTTTGTTAGAACCATTATTAATATGAGCTATAAAACCTGCCAATAAATTACGAAGGTAAATGGGTAGAAAAGTCATTTTTGTTGCAAAAACATCGGTGGGCTTTCCCATTAAAAACTTTGGTATGATTCTATACCCTCTCCTCCAACTGATAGAAGTTTTAGCACTTACTCGACTAGTTTCTACAGCTACATCACATGCAGAATTTCCGCCCCCAATTACCAATACTTTTTTATTTACAAAAGGTGCTGCTTTCTTATACTGATGTGAATGTAAAAAATCACCCGTAAAATTACCTGGATAGTTTGGATACTTAGGCTCCCAATGATGACCATTACAAACAACTAAATCTGTAAAAATTTCTACATGTTCATTTTCATTTTTCAGGGTGGTAACTTCCCAATCATTAGAAGGCAGTCTAACACAGCTTTTCACCAAAGTATTAAATTGTATAAAATCATACAAATTAAAATGCCTAGCATACGATTGAAAATAATTTCTAAGTTCTTCATGGGATGGATAATCCGACACTTCAGGTTTAAAAGGAAAATCTTCATATTGAGATAAGGTTTTTGAACTTATTATATGAGTAGTTTCAAAAACACTTGAATGACTTTCATTTTCATTATAAATCCAATTCCCACCTACATCATGGTTATAATCGTAAGCCACAACTTGAATTCCAGCATGACTAATGTTTTTAATTGCTGGTAATCCAGATGGACCGGCACCTATTACACAAACTCGTTTACTCAAAATAAAACCATTTAATTAATTAAAATAGAACTTCCAATAAAGATAATTCTTGTAAATTGAACTTAAAATAAAACAAAGTTAATTTTTTATAAAAACAAAAGAACTCTCTAAATAGAGAGTTCTTTTGTTTTTAAATGATATGAAGTTTTTAATTTCTTGGTTTAGAAAACTGGTTCATCATCACAATTTTACCATTCTCAAACTGAAAAGACTCCATCCAATTAAAGGAACTTGATGCCCCATCTGCAGATGTTACAGTACCATTGTCCCAAAGTAGAACCCATTCATCGCCATTATTACCTGTAACTGCGAGATTTACAGCTACATTATAATCTTCAATTTCAACCGAAGAATATCCTTCAACCATAAACTTCATGCAATTCTCTTTGCCTTCAATTGAAGAACCATCTTCTAAACGAAATTCTACATTGTCTGCAAGGAAACTGCCTGCTGATTCATAATCTTTTTTAATAATGCTCTCATGCATTTGCTGTACTTTTAATACCAAATCGGAATTACCCATTTTAAAGGTATCTAAATAAGTAGCCTCATATATATAATTTATATCGGCTTTTTTTTCTTCAGATTTTTTTTCACAGCTAATGAATACAGAAGAAAATAAAAATAATGCTAAAATTTGTTTAAGATTCATAATGATATGTTTTTAGTTGATCTAGTATAGCAAATTGATTGCAAATTAGAATTAAAAATCTCTAGAAAATTTAACCCTTAATGGTAGAGGAAAAATTCATCCAAGAATAAAAGAAGGAATAGTGTTTATTTCCTTGCAACCATTAATAAACTAAAGTTAATCTTCAAAAGCTAAATTAGGTACAATACTCAATATTTAGACAAGGAATAATAAAAATACACTAACAATTCCTAGAAGTCATAATTTCTGATTAGAATAAGGTAATTTATTTAAGATTTAATATGATGATATATACTAAAGACACACAACATAATTGCTCCCCACATCACATAAATAAAATGTGATGAAGGAATCCAAACATAACCTATAATTAAATTTGATACTAGTAAAATAGACAGTACAATTAAAACACGTTCTCTAACCATGTGAATTTCCATGAATTTTTTAGGTGTAAAAGAGAGTAATAAAAACCCTATTCCTAATACATACAATCCTAAAAATCGATAAATCTGCATTAGGTATGCACTTAATGTAGAGTTTCCATCTATTATAAAAAGATTCTCAAAAGTCATTTGTAATCTTTCTTCATTGGCAACCTGATCTAACATCCAGGGTTCTGAACTAACTAACCACCTTATCCCAGAAATACAAAGCGTTATACTTATTATAATGAGGGGGTAACTGATGTAATTAATTGATTTGGTTTTCATCTTTAATATGGTTTTTAAGTAATTTAATCAACAAATTTCTTTTTTCTATGTACTTGCTCATAGAAATAATTTTAACTTCCATATAACTTATTTTTTGAACCATTAATGCCCTAAACCGGTAATTATTTTCCATGATCTCAAAAACACTGTTAGTTAATTTTTCATCACTCGTGTTAAACCAGAAGTTTTTAGAGTACGTTTTTGAATAATTTATTGCAAAAAATCGATCAGCTTCATTCGCAACTTCTAATTCTAATTGAGCTATATGTTGTATTGCTTTATAATTAATATTATAAACTTCATCTATAAGTGATTTAAGAGTTGAGGATTTTATCAGATTAAAACTTCCATCATTTATGAGTGAATTATAAATTGAAGTAGATGGATTAAAAGTGCCTGCTGACAAGAATGGGTTTAATGGAGATAAATTTTCTGGATATTCTTTTATTTTATTTTTAGTTAATGAATCCTTTAAAAACTTACTTACGTAGTCCATTTCTCTTACAAAAGCCTTTTTTCTTGATGTTATATAACTTTCATTTGATTCTAGTTCACTAAGAAGACTTTTAAAAATTAATTGTCTATTTGAGTCTAATTCTGTTTCCTCTCTTATGTTTTGAACCAAAAAAGAAAAAGAAATCCCTAAAACAATGACAATAAATTCTAAAGTATACTTAATAAAATATTTTCTAACAGTATTATTCATCATGTCTTTTAATCAAATATAATTAATTTATAGGGTACAAAAATATCAGTTAAGTACTCCCAAGTTTAACTAGAGGGAAATTAAATATTTAATACAATAGATGTTTTTTTGCCTTATTTCTCCAACCAGCTTGATTGGGGTAATCAACAAAAAATATTTTTAAATCACTTTGATTTGAGTAATCAACAAAATAAATTTTTTTATCAGCTTGATTAGAATAATTAACAAAATACCACAATCCTTTGTTTTCATTTGCCTGATTGGCATATTGAACTTTAAATACATTTAAATCTGCTTGATTGATGTATTTCACAACAAAAACTTTGACGTCTGCTTGGTTTGAATAATTTACAGAATATATTTTTTGTGAATAACAAAAAAACGAACTTATGAATAAAATTATTAAAAGAATTAATTTCATAAACTAAATTTAATGATTTTCACCCTATAAATTGGTAATACAACTCTCAATCTTATTTGATGATTTAAAAAAAACTGTGACACGTCTTAAATATCTTTCAAAAAAAAACCCCTAGATAAGGG
>JADFAM010000053.1 GCA_015665265.1 Flavobacterium sp. | reverse complement strand
CAAAAATAGTAACACTAGACAGTTTGTCGCTATCCAATATATTAAATGAAGATTCTGAGTTAATACCATTGATGACTCCTGAAGATGAAGAGATTATTAATAAAGAGGATATTCCAGAAATTCTATCCATACTTCCACTCAGAAATACTGTATTATTTCCAGGAGTAGTTATTCCTATAACAGCAGGAAGAGATAAATCTATTCAATTAATTAATGATGCAAATAAAGGAGACAAGGTAATTGGAGTTGTTGCTCAAAAAGATGGAGATATAGAAAATCCAACATCTGAAGATATCTATAAAACCGGTGTAGTTGCGCAAATTTTACGAGTTTTAAAAATGCCTGATGGAAATACGACAGTAATTATTCAGGGTAAAAAGCGTTTTGAAATTGAAGAACTCATTCAAGAAGAACCTTATTTAGTTGCAAAAGTTCAGGAGGCTAAGGAGGATAAAGATGTAGATGATCCAAAAGAATTTGGAGCCATTATAGACTCTATCAAAGAACAAGCGCTCGAGGTTATTAAAGAAAATCCTATGTTGCCATCGGAAGCTTCTTTTGCTATAAAGAATATTCAAAGTGATTCTTTTTTAGTAAATTTTATTTCTTCTAATATGGAGTTAAGCGTGATGCAGAAACAAGTTATTTTGGAAAAAGATAACTTAAAGGAAAGAGCATTATTAACACTTAAAAATCTTAACAAAGAGCTACAAAAGCTTCAATTACGGAACGATATACAATCTAAAACACGCTCAGATTTAGACCAACAACAAAGAGAATACTACTTAAATCAGCAGTTAAAAACTATTCAAGAAGAATTAGGAGGTGTAAACAATGATGCCGAATTAGATGAAATGCGAAAAAAAGCTAGATCTAAAAAATGGACAAAAGAAGTTGGAGAGACCTTTGATAAAGAATTAGCAAGACTCAGAAGAATGAACCCACAAATGGCCGAGTATGGTGTTCAAAGAAATTATCTTGAGTTGATGTTAGAATTACCTTGGGGACTATTTTCTGATGATAAGTTTAATTTGAAAGAAGCTGTAAAGATTTTAGATAGAGATCATTTCGGATTGGAAAAAGTTAAAGAACGTATTATTGAACATTTAGCAGTTTTAAAACTAAGAGGAGATATGAAATCTCCAATTATTTGTTTGTATGGTCCTCCGGGAGTTGGAAAAACATCTCTAGGTAAATCTGTTGCTGAATCTTTGGGTAGAAAATATGTTAGAATGTCTTTAGGAGGTCTTCGTGATGAGGCTGAAATAAGAGGGCATAGAAAAACTTATATTGGAGCGATGCCTGGTCGTTTGATTCAAAACTTAAAAAAAGCAGGAACCTCTAATCCAGTATTTGTTCTTGATGAAATTGATAAATTAGGACAAAGTCATCAAGGAGACCCATCATCAGCAATGTTAGAAGTTTTAGATCCAGAGCAAAATACTGAGTTTTATGACAATTATTTAGAGGTTGGTTTTGATTTATCAAAAGTTTTATTCATAGCTACTGCCAACAACCTAGGTCAAATTCCATGGGCACTCAGAGACAGAATGGAAATAATTAACGTTACAGGATACACCATTGAGGAAAAAATTGAAATAGCCAAAAGACATTTATTACCTAAGCAATTAAAAGAGCACGGATTAACTGCAAAAGAAATTAAAGTAGGAAAAGCTCAGCTTGAAAAAATTGTTGAAGGATATACCCGCGAATCTGGTGTACGAGGTTTAGAGAAACAAATAGCCAAAGTGGTTCGTTTTGCTGCTAAGTCTATAGCATTGGAAGAGTCATACAACATTGCTGTTACCAATGATGACATTGAAACTATTTTAGGCGCTCCAAGATTAGAAAGAGATAAATATGAGAATAATGAGGTTGCAGGTGTGGTAACTGGTTTAGCTTGGACTAGTGTAGGAGGAGATATTCTATTTATTGAATCTATTTTATCGAAAGGAAAAGGAGCACTTACTATTACAGGAAATTTAGGAAAAGTAATGAAGGAATCGGCTACCATAGCCATGGAATATATTAAAGCAAATGCAATTGAATTTGGAATAGATCCAGAAATAATTGAGAAGTACAATGTTCATATTCATGTTCCAGAGGGTGCCACTCCAAAAGATGGACCAAGTGCAGGAGTTACCATGTTAACTTCATTAGTTTCAGTATTTACCCAACGCAAAGTGAAAAATAAGTTAGCCATGACTGGTGAAATAACTCTGCGAGGAAAAGTATTACCTGTAGGTGGAATCAAAGAAAAAATTCTAGCTGCAAAAAGAGCAAATATCAAAGAAATAATGCTTTGTAAAGACAATAAAAAAGATATTGCAGATATAAAAAAAAGTTATTTAAAAGGATTAAAATTTCATTATGTAACGGAGATGCATGAAGTTATTAACCTTGCTCTTACAAAACAAAAAGTAAAGAATGCTAAGAAATTTACTTAAATAAAAAAGCCACTTTTTAAAGTGGCTTTTTTATTGTTTAAATAGTTTCTTGTACAACGCCAATGTGTCTTCTACTGTGTCATGAATGTGATATACTTTATCCATTCTTTTTTTTGCATTATTTCCCATTTGAACTCTTAATTCCTGATTATTCACCAACTTAGAAATAGCTTTTCCAAGTAACTTGGGTTCTTTAATTGGAGTAACAATTCCCGAAGTTCCATCGATTAATTCAGTACAACCGCCAGCGTTTGTCATTATAATGGGTTTGGCTACGCACATAGCTTCACTAATAGCTCTACCAAATCCTTCACTTATAGAGGTTTGAACGTAAATGTCGCTTCCTTTTATTAAGGAGACTGCATCTGGTCGAAGACCTAACAAATGAATATTATTTTTTGCAGGACTTGCACGTTTACACTTGTTTAGATTAGTTGCATCAGTTTCTTTTCCGAAAACAACAAAATGAACTTCTTTTTCTGTTGTTATGTAGGCAGATGATTTTATAAAATCAGTAATTCTTTTATTCTTGGTATTACTTCCAGCTAAAGCTATAATAATACTATCTTTTGGTATTCCTATAGAACTAAAATTAAAAGGAACAACATCTTTAAACCAGTCTGGGTTATATCCTTTGTATATTTTAATGACTTTATTTTTATTTTTTTTAAAAAGTTGTTTTTTTACATGTTCAAAAACATAGATGCTGTTGCATATAATTTTATCAACTCTTGGGTTTAGGTAGGTTAGATAAGAGCTTAGATCATGCCAATACAAGCTAGCAGATCCAAAGTAGGTAATTAATTTTATATTTTCTTTTTTAACTGAAAGAACACAGTTTCTAAGAGATTTTCCATCTAAGACATGTAAAATATCAATACGGTCATTTTTAATAATATTTTTTACGTCTTTAATGTATTGCTTGTCAATAGATTTTTTAGGAAAGATATTAGAATTAGCAACTCCTTTATTATCGAAAAATAGTTTGATTTGGTTGCTGAAAAAACCAATTACTTTGATATTAACGCCTTTGTTTTTTAATAAACAAATCATTTCAATTTGAGCTCTATAAACACTAAAAGGACCTTTACAATTAATTGTTGTTAATACATTCATCTGTAGTTCTTTTGTAATTCAATAGATAAAATTTCCTCTGAGAATTCTATTTAAAAATTTTCTTAGATAATTCCCAATATACATCCATTTCTGATAACGTCATTTCAGATAATTCTTTTCCTTCTTTTTTTGCAGCTTTTTCTAGATATTGAAAACGATTGATAAACTTTTTATTTGTTTTTTCAAGCGCATTTTCAGGATTTACGTCAATAAATCGGGCAAAATTTATCATCGAAAATAACACGTCTCCAAACTCTGATTCTATAGAATCTTTAGATCCTTTTTTTATTTCTTCATTTAATTCTGTGATTTCTTCTTGTACTTTTTCCCATACTTGAGAGCGCTCTTCCCAGTCAAACCCAACTCCTGCAACTTTATCCTGAATTCTGTTGGCTTTAACTAAAGCAGGTAAGCTTTTGGGAACACCTTCCAGTACAGAATTTTTTCCTTCTTTTAGTTTAAGTTTTTCCCAGTTTTCTTTAACCTCATTCTCATCTTTAACTACTACATCTCCGTAAATATGAGGATGTCTAGCTATTAATTTATCAGAAATTGCATTGGCTACATCTCCAATATCAAAGGCTTTTTTTTCAGACCCAATTTTAGCATAAAAAACAAGATGGAGTAAAACATCTCCAAGTTCATTTTTTATTTCATTTAGGTCATTTTCTAAAATAGCATCAGCTAGTTCATAAGTCTCTTCTATGGTTAAATGCCTTAAAGACTCTAGTGTTTGTTTTTTATCCCAAGGACACTTCTCTCGAAGATCATTCATGATGTCTAACAAACGATTGAAAGCTGCTAACTGCTGTTTTCTTGAATTCATTTATGCTTTTTCTGAGTTTTCTTCAGAAGCTTCAACAACAGAAAAGTCTACTCCAGAGGATACTAATATATTGTACCATTGTATCACTTTTTTAATATTCGAGGTATATACTCGATCCTCATCGTAATCTGGAAGTATCTCAGAGAAAAAAGAGGTTAGTTTTTTACCACTTTCTTTATGGTTTATTGCTTCTTTTCCTTCTGTTTTTTCATACATTTTTTTAAAAACAGTTAATAAAGGTACCTCCTCTTCATAGGTGTAAATTGCAATATTTTCCAATAAACTAACATTGTTAGTAGATGGTATTGGAAATCTTTTTTTATCAACAAGAGATTCTACGATAAATCCAGATTTTGTTTGAGAAATTGCATGGAATAATCCTGGTTTTCCTGCAACTGAAATAATTTTATTGAATTCCATATGTGTTTAAATTTTTATATTTGGAAAGCGCATTCTATAGCTTGAGCTTATCTTCCCTAATGATATTTTTTCTAATTTCTTTTTTAAAATTCTCTTTTTTAATGAAGAGAGTTTATCTGTAAATAATATTCCCTCAAGATGATCATATTCGTGCTGAAATACCCTTGCTGCAAGACCAGTTAATGTTTTAGAATGTTTTTCGAAATTTTCATCAACATATTCAAAGCTTACAGTTTCTTGTCTAAAAACATCCTCTCTTATATCCGGAATACTCAAACAACCTTCTGCAAAAGCCCATTCGTCACCTTCTTGATTAGTAATAGTTGGATTGATAAAAACTTCTTTAAAGTCCTTAAGTTGATTTCTCTCTAATTTAGAGATGTCTTTGTCATCTGCAAAAGGTGTTGCATCAATGATAAAAATACGGACAGATTTTCCTATTTGTGGAGCAGCTATTCCTACACCACTAGCATTATACATGGTCTGTTTCATATTTGCAATTAACTCCTTTAAATTTGGGTAATCTGGCCCAATTTCTTTGGCAACTTTTCTTAAAACAGGATCTCCGTAGGCTACAACAGGTAAAATCATAAAGTTTATAAAATTTTGGCAAAAATACGAAGAAAGGAATATGTAGAAAACTTATTTGCTGTATAAATAAGATTGTAGAATAATAGTAGCACTAATCTCATCAACTAACCCTTTATTTCTTCGTTGTTTTTTT
>JADFAM010000006.1 GCA_015665265.1 Flavobacterium sp. | reverse complement strand
ACTTAAAAAAAAATTATATTTGCACCCGCTTTAATAGTAAATATATATAAATGTATGCATTAGAAAAGCAAAATGGTAGTTGTAGCTCAGTTGGTTAGAGCATCGGTTTGTGGTACCGAGGGTCGTGGGTTCGAATCCCATCTTCTACCCAAAACACAAAGCCTTTTCATTTTGAAAAGGCTTTTTTTGGTTTAATATTTTTATATAATAAACTAATTTATATATCCTACGATAATTTTAGCAAACAAAGTAGTTAGTTTTGTATAAGTTTTTCTTTTAAATAAGTAGCTGTATATGATTTGTTATTTTTAATTAATTCTTCGGGTGTCCCTTCAAAAAGTAGTTTTCCTCCTTTTTTTCCTCCTTCTGAACCTAAATCAATGATATAATCTGCACATTTTATTAGTTCAATATTATGTTCTATAACTATGATTGAATGCCCTTTGTTGATTAAAGCATTAAATGATGCTAATAGCTTTTTGATATCATGAAAGTGTAAGCCGGTAGTAGGTTCGTCAAAAATAAAAAGCGCTTTGTCTTTGGTGTTACCTTTAACTAAGAAAGAGGCTAGTTTAATTCTTTGCGCTTCACCACCAGAAAGAGTAGAGGATGATTGTCCGAGCTGAACATATCCTAATCCAACATCTTGAAGAGGTTTTAACTTATTCGCAATTTTAAGTTGATTATGTGAATTAAAAAACGACACAGCATCATCTATAGTAGAATTAAGAATATCATCAATATTTTTACCTTCAAAGTTCACTTCAAGAACTTCTTTTTTAAATCGTTTTCCACTACAAGCATCACATTGTAAATGAACATCAGCCATAAATTGCATTTCAATGGTAACAACTCCTTCACCTTTACAGGTCTCACATCTTCCACCATCTACATTGAATGAAAAGTGTTTTGGCTTGTAATTTCTGATTTTTGAAATTTTTTGAGATGAAAGTAATGATCTAATATCATCGTAAGCTTTTATATATGTTACCGGATTAGATCTAGAAGATCGTCCAATAGGATTTTGATCTATGAATTCAATATGTTTAATATGATCAAAACTTCCTTTCATTTCTGTATGTTGACCAATCTTTTCTCCATATCCAATAATTTTTTTTTGCATTAGTGGATATAGAATTTTTTTAACCAAAGTACTTTTTCCACTTCCAGAAACTCCTGTAATAACTGTTAAGCTATTTAATGGAAGTGTGACGTTAATATTTTTTAAATTATTTTCTCTAGCTCCAATAATTTGGATGAAATTTTCAGATACTCTTCTTGTCTTTGGAACAGATATCTGTAATTTTTCAGATAAATATCTTGAAGTTAAAGAGTCAGATTCTAATATATCTTTATAAGTACCTTCAGCTGCTATATATCCTCCATGAGTTCCAGCTTCTGGTCCAATATCTATAATATAGTCTGCAGCCTTCATAATGTCTTCATCATGTTCTACAACAATAACGGTATTTCCAAGATTGCGAAGTTGTTTTAGAACCTTAATTAGTTGTTCTGTATCTTTTGGATGTAAACCAATACTAGGTTCGTCTAAAATATACATAGATCCTACTAGACTACTTCCTAATGAGGTGGCTAAGTTTATCCGTTGACTTTCACCTCCAGATAATGTGTTTGAAGTTCTATTTAAAGTAAGATAAGTTAACCCTACATTTTTTAAAAAATCAAGACGATTGTTAATTTCCGATAAGAGTCTTTTTCCTATTTTCTCCTCATACTTATTTAGTCTCAATGTACTAAAGAAATCAGATAGTTCATCTAATGGTAATGTAACTAAATCAGAAATTGTTTTATCTCCAATTTTAACATAATCAGCCTCTTCCCTTAGTCTTTTTCCATTACACTCCGTACAAGTTGTTTTACCTCTATATCTAGATAGTAGAACTCTGTTTTGTATCTTATAACTTTTTTCTTCGAGTTTTTTAAAAAAATGATTGATTCCATAAAAAAAATCATTCCCCTCCCAAACCAATGCTTTTTGTTTTTCTGTTAATTCAAACCAAGGTTTGTGGATTGGAATATCAAATTTATAAGCATGAGAAACCAGCTCTTCTTTGTAATGTTTGTAGGAGTCTGTTCTGTAGGGGAAAATTGCATTATCATAAATAGATAAACCTGTATTAGGTATTACTAAATTATGATCTATGCCTACTACATTTCCATATCCTTCACAAGTAGGGCATGCACCGTATGGATTATTAAAACTGAAGAAGTGAGTATTGGGCTCATAAAAGACAATACCATCTAATTCAAATTTATTATTAAATTCTGTTAAAGAATTATTACTTAAGTTCTGTATGATACAGATTCCATTTCCCTCAAAAAAAGCAGTTTGAACAGCATCAGATAAACGATTTAAAAAATCTTCATCATCTTTAACAACAACTCTATCTACTACAAGATGTAGGTTGTTATAGTTTTTTTTATCTGTTGGTAGATCGTCTATTCTATAAATATCACCTTCATATTTAATTCGAGCGTACCCTTGTTGAGATAAAACTTTTAGCACTGTTTTAATATCTCTTTTTTCATTGATGACAATAGGGCAGAGTAGCAGTAATTTTGTTTCTTCTTGGAATTTTTTTACAAAATTTATTACATCAGTAACAGTATGTTTCTTAACTAATTCATTGGAGACTGGAGAAAAGGTTTGTCCAATTCTAGCAAACAACAGCTTTATGTAATCATATATTTCTGTTGATGTGCCTACTGTTGAACGAGGGTTTGTAGAGTTTACCTTTTGTTCAATTGCTATTGCAGGAGCAATCCCTTTAATATAATCTACTTTGGGTTTATGAAGTTTTCCAAGAAATTGTCTTGCATAGGATGATAAACTTTCTACATATCTTCTTTGTCCCTCAGCATAAAGGGTGTCAAAAGCTAGTGAAGATTTTCCAGATCCGGATAAACCGGTTATAACAACTAATTTATTTCTAGGAATTACTACATTAATATTTTTTAAATTATGGAGTCTAGCTCCTTTAATAATGATGTTTTCCTTAGGGTTTACAGTTGACAAACTTGTCTTCATAAATTTTTAATGCAAGCTATAAAAATAATGAATTTTAAATCTTTCTAAAAATGAATTCAATTATAATTTATTATAATTTTTAAATTCTATTTAATTTTTTTTATATTTGAAAGGAATAATCTTAATAATACATTTATAATAAAAAATTACTTTTAAAATTTAAATAATTTAAATAATAGAAAAACAGTTAGTTTTTCAATAAAGTAATTTTATTATGTATTCAAACCCTACTCAAGACGGTGTTCTAGTTTCAAACTACATTCGAGGATGTGAAGTTAGTCTAGAAATCTTAATTAAAAAGCACAAACAACGACTTTACAGCTTTATTTTTAGTAAAATTCAAGATAGAGATATTACTGAAGATATTTTTCAGGATACTTTTATCAAAGTCATTAGAACATTAAAGCGTGGTAACTATAATGAACAAGGTAAATTTCTTCCATGGGTTATGAGAATTTCACATAATTTAATTATAGATCATTTTAGAAAGAGCAATAGAATGCGTCTTTTTAAAAATACTGACGAATTTGATATATTTTCTGTTATTAGTGATGGAAATCTTAATGCAGAAAAACAATTAATCAAAGAGCAAGTTCTCTCTGATGTAAAAGAGTTAGTTCAAGAGCTCCCTCAAGAGCAAAGAGAGGTCCTAGAGATGAGGATATACAAAGACATGAGTTTTAAGGAAATTAGCGAAAATACAGGTGTAAGTATCAATACTGCACTGGGTAGAATGAGGTATGCATTAATCAACCTAAGGAAAATTATAGAAAAAAATAAAATAATTTTAATTTATTAACAATAAAAGTAAATCAGTTTCGTTGTAGTATTTAAATTATTTAATGTAATACTGTATGAAGCAAATTTACTCTGAAAAGTCTTCCGAATTTCGGAAGCAACCCAAAAAAGAAACAGTTCAATATTTGATTAATTTTTCCAAATCACTATCATTTGTAAAAACCAAATCAAATTTCAACATTGAATTGAATTTGAATTAAGAATGAAAAAACCTTAACATTAGTTAAGGTTTTTTTTATTTTTTTCTAAAATATTCGTTTATCACAGATTTCCTTCCGATAGTGCTTGTAATAATATCTTTACCTAAATCCCATCCTCTCGCTGGTGAATATTCCCTCCCATACCAAATAATTTGCAAATGGAGATCATTCCATAATTCTTTTGGGAATAACCTTTTTGCATCTTTTTCCGTTTGAATCACATTTTTTCCATTTGTTAAATTCCAACGGTATAGTAAGCGATGAATATGGGTATCTACAGGGAATGCAGGTACATTAAAAGCTTGGCTCATGACCACACTAGCTGTTTTATGGCCAACTGCGGGTAATTCCTCTAATTCATCAAAAGACTTAGGAACTTCGCCATTGTGTTTTTCAATCAGAATTTTTGATAATCCATGGATTCCTTTAGATTTCATTGGAGATAAGCCACATGGACGTATTATATTTTTTATTTCTTCGACAGTCAATTTTATCATATCAAATGGATTGTCTGCTTTAGAAAATAATAAAGGTGTTATTTTATTTACTCTAACATCAGTGCATTGAGCAGATAAAAGAACTGCTATAAGTAGCGTATAAGGATCTTTATGATCAAGAGGTATAGGAATTTTTGGATATGTCTTTTGTAATGTTTCTATTACAAATTGAACCTTTTGAGCCTTATTCATTTTTTTATGATTAGGAATTTAATTTTTCACAAAGTTACAAAGTAGCTTTTATAATTTTCCAATACTTTAGTATATTTGAATAACAAATAAATAATTTAATGAATACGCTAATAATAGGAGAAAAGGCTCCGAATTTTGAAATAAAAGACCATCAAGGAATCGTCAGAAAATTAAGTGATTATAGTGGTAAAAAACTAGTCATTTTCTTTTACCCTAAAGCAAGTACACCAGGCTGTACAGCTGAAGCTTGTAATTTAAGAGATCACTATCAAACCTTTCAAGCAAAAGGGTATGAAATTTTAGGAGTAAGTGCAGATTCTGAAAAAAGACAGCAAAATTTTGTAAACAAATATGATTTACCATTCCCTTTGTTAGCAGACGAAGAACATACCGTTATCAATGGTTTTGGTGTTTGGGGACCAAAAAAATTTATGGGACGTGAATATGATGGAATCCACAGAACTACTTTCGTTATAGATGCTAATGGAGTAATTGAAAATATAATTTCAAAGGTAAAAACAAAAGATCATGCCGCGCAAATTTTATAATTTTATTCCAGGGCAACAACGTACATATAAATTAAAACTTTATTCCTAATTTGAAATTTAGAATTCTTCCAGACAAATAATTTGGGACACCAAATTGATTTTTAGTTGCTACATCTCTTACCCAAGTATTTGTAATAGAATTAAGTATGTCAAACATGTTGAACAATTCTAGGCCGGCAGTTAATTCTTTAAACTGGCTCAGAAAACCATTAGAAAACCTCTTATTTGCATCTGTAAATACATATAGTACCCCTAAATCTGCTCTTCTATAATCTCGTAGCCTATTTTGGTAGTTGTATGGATTAGAGTAGGCTGGAGCTCCACCT
>JADFAM010000103.1 GCA_015665265.1 Flavobacterium sp. | reverse complement strand
GCTTGCTTTTTTGTTTTTGTGAGGTTTTAATTTTCAAAGCGACGCTTTGGGGAAAAACAACCCTAGGGCGTTAATCCCACCTCGAGTACAATAAAAAACCCTTACATTTTAGTAAGGGTTTTTTTGTGCTAATTAAAACTTCAATAATTTTTTTGAGAAAATCTTCATGCCGTTTTAATTTGAGGCTAAAACTTAATTCCCAGATTAAATTCTATTATTAAAATTAATTAGTTTTGATTCACAATTAATATTTTGTAATTTTGATTTCTTTAATTTTAAAAAACAATTTAATTATGAAAAAATTTATTTTAATTTTTACACTTTTTATCCTAACAACAGTAAGCTTAAAAGCTCAGGAGTATTATTGGACATCTTATAGCTTTAATGTAGACTCAGAAGATACGGAGATTGTTGCCAAATTAACCAACGACTATTTTAGTGCTGAAAACGCTAAAGCTGATGGGGTATCTGTTTATTTATTCGAAAACCATTTTCATGATAGCGAACTTAGTTCTAGTCATGAAATAGTATTTGCTGGAACATATGACGCTATGGGAAACCAGTATTCTCAGGGAGAAAATCCTAGCTGGGATTTATACTTGGCTAAATTAGGACAATACACCAAAAGTTTTTCTGCTGCTGCAGGTAAAAGTGTTCATTCATTTGGAGTTCCTGGAACTCACCCAATTCAAAATTTGTTTTGGCTAAAAGTAAATGATGCTTCAACATTTGCAAAAGGATTTAAAAAGTATAATTCTAAACACAATCCAGATGACAGAAGAGTAACCCTTGGTCAATTTAATTTAGGAAGAAGTCCTTTAGGAGAAACTCATTATGTTCTTGTGGGAGTTAATGATTTTAAAACTGCAATGAATGTTGGCTTGTATAGAGAATCTAACCCTGCTGCAAGAAAAGCATGGGACGAGTATATGGAAGATATCGATGGTAATGTTCAAATGATAAGAACTTCCACTAGAGTGATGGTTGGAAAATGGTAACTCATTTTCAATCAGATTAAAACAATCAATATTACAAAAACAATTAATTTTAAAAACAATTCAAAATGAAAAAATTACTAATCTTACTTTTAGTTCCGTTATTTGCAATGTCTCAAACCAATCCAAACAGAGAGTATTGGCAAACAAACAAATGGACAGCAAAAAAAGGAATGAATGCAGAATTTGAATCTGGTGTTGCTAAAAAAACACAGAAATTCAATAATACTAAAGAAACCTCATTTGCTACCTATCAAATTATCACTGGAGCTGATCAAGGAAAATACATGAGAGTGATGGGTAACAGAAGTGCTGCTGCTTTT
Organism: Flavobacterium sp.; assembly: GCA_015665265.1. Taxonomy (GTDB): domain Bacteria; phylum Bacteroidota; class Bacteroidia; order Flavobacteriales; family Flavobacteriaceae; genus Polaribacter. The sequence continues at coordinate 4,442 of JADFAM010000103.1, read as the reverse complement.
GACACAGAAGATAGAGCTGAAATGGCCTACTGGATGAAAAATGTAATGCCCTACACAGAGAAAAATGACGGAAATGTTAGATGGTGGAGAATGAAAGGTGCCGGTCAAAACTGGAATAACGATATGCCTCCAGCCAGGTTCATTAAAATGACAACCTATAACTTAAAGAGAGATAAATCATCTGACTTCTTTAGATTTTGGAGAAACAATGTAAAGCTTCAAAAAGCCCTTGGTTATTCTGGAGTTAGTGGAGTATTTATGTTGGAAACTGGTGGGCAGGCTTATCAAGTGATGGAAGTAGAGGGGTATAATAGTCATGCAGAGGGAAAAGGTGCGTTTAAAAACCCAGATGTTAACTATATTGAAGAATACAACAAAATGTTTGGTTGGAGAAGCCACCGTAATGATCAAGCTGCATTTAACGCTGCCATTGAGCAATGGGGCATCACAATTGAAACTGCAGAGTTAAAGCCTGAAATGTCTTCTAAATTGAAGTAACATTTAAACATAATTCTTCAAAGAAAAAGTTGATTAAAATTTTTTAATCAACTTTTTTTATAAGCCTTCCCAACTTTCTATGAGCCCTTATTTGGATAGTTCTCTTCTTTTTGTTTTCTGGAAGAGTAAATAATATTCCATATGGTTAATCCCATATATATTGCAAATATAATTGCGCCTACTATGAAAAATCCTATGCTCATGTTGTTCTTCTTTGTCTAATTGCTATTGCAAATAATAATATTGTTCCTGGCCAATGTGCTGAGTATTGTGCCTCTTCTGTCATTCCCATTAGCCCGTAACCTACAGAATATAATAGACAAATAAATGCTAAAATAATAGGATACCACTTTGTAATAAAATTTTTCATTTTTTTATATTTTTTGTTTTGCTAGTTTATTTTTACTCTCTAATATACACATTTGGTGTAAATTTATAATTGTAATTAACAAAGTTTGTGAGTAAAAAACTTTAGTGTTTTTAAATAAATACTATGTGAAGTCTGTTTTATATCTTTGAAAAGTTAAAAATTTTATTTTGGATAATTTCATATTGTATTTTAAATTAGGATTAAATCATGTGCTAGATATTTTAGCGTATGACCATGTCTTATTTATTATTGTTTTAACCATTATTTACAATTTTAATCAATGGAAAAAAGTAGTATGGCTTATTACATTTTTTACCATCGGACACAGTATAACTTTGGGGTTAGCAGCTTTTTATCTTTTAAATATTCCTCTTGAAATAGTAGAATTTTTAATTCCAGTAACCATCTGTACTACGGGATTTTTCAATATTTTAAAAACTTCAAGTCCTACAGATAGAAAACAAAAAACCTTGTTGTTTTTTGGACTATTTTTTGGACTAATTCATGGCCTTGGATTTTCAAATTATTTTAGACTACTTATTGGAAAAGAAGATGATAAAATTTTACCTTTGATAGAGTTTGCAATAGGAATTGAAGCAGCTCAAATAATTATTGTTTTAGGAATTTTATTTCTAGGGTTAATCTTGCAAACTTTTTTTAAGGTTAGCAAAAGAGATTGGGTAATAGTAGGTTCTTCAGTTGTTATAGGAATTGCCTTTCCTATGATCATAGATAGAATATTTTGGTAAATTATTAACGCATTCATTTTTTAAATCTTACTATTTTTAATTCATGAACATTAAACAACATAAATACGATATTGCCTATCTAAAGATGGCGCTTGAATGGGGAAAATTATCGCATTGTAAAAGAAAGCAGGTAGGTGCTCTGATTGTTAAAGATCGTATGATTATTTCAGATGGATTTAATGGAACTCCATCTGGTTTTGACAATTGTTGTGAAGATGAAAATGGCGTTACTAAATGGGAGGTACTTCATGCAGAAGCAAACGCAATATTAAAAGTAGCCTCCTCTACACAATCTGCATCAGGTGCAACGCTTTACATAACATTGTCTCCATGCCAGCAGTGTAGTAAGCTTATTCATCAAGCAGGTATTAAAAGAGTCGTTTACTCTAAAAACTATAAAGACACTTCTGGAATTGATTTCTTAGAAAAAGCTGGAGTTAAAACTCAATACTTACCCATACATGAATAAAAATAATATCCCTATCTATCTTTCATTAGCAACTGTTTTTGGAATCTTAATTGGCGTATTTATTAATGGAAACAATAGTAGTTTTACTCTAAATGCTAACACCAAAAATGAAGCAAAAATTAGGCGTTTAATGGATTATATAGATCAAAACTATGTAGATACCATAAACACCTCTACCCTATTAGATGCAGCCATCTCTGATATGTTAGGAAAGCTAGACCCCCACTCTGCCTACATTCCAAAAGAAAACTTACAAGATGTACAGGAGAGAATGCAAGGAAAATTTGTTGGCATTGGGATACAGTTTAGAATGATTAATGACTCTGTAACTGTAGTTGAGCCCATTAAAGGCGGGCCAAGTATTAATGCTGGAATTAAAGCTGGTGACAGAATAATTATAGCTAATAAAGACACGTTATCTGGTAAAAATTTTAACTCAAATGATATCCCTAGATATTTAAAAGGAACTGCAAATACAGATGTAAATCTCCAGGTATATAGAAAAACAAACGATTCTCTTTTTAATGTGATGGTTACTAGGGGGAATGTAAACATAAAAAGTGTTGATTTAGCTTACATGATAAGTGAGCATATAGGCTATATAAAATTAGATAGGTTTGCTAGAAATAGCTATCAGGAGTTTAGAAAAGCTCTAAAAAAACTAACTGCCCTTGGAATGAATGACTTGGTTTTAGACTTAAGAGGAAATGGTGGTGGTTTTATTGATATTGCTACTAGCATTGTTGACGAATTTCTTGGAGATGATGCGCTTATTGTTTTTACCAAAAATAATAAAGGGTCTATTGAAGAGTATTATGCCACAGAAAATGGGGCTTTTGAAAAAGGGAAATTATATGTATTAATTGATGAGAACTCTGCATCAGCATCTGAAATTGTAGCAGGTGCTTTACAAGATAACGATAAAGGAACTATCATAGGAAGACGTTCTTTTGGAAAAGGTTTGGTTCAGGTAGAAATGGGACTAGGAGATGGTTCAGCTGTTCGGTTAACTACTGCTAGGTACTTCACCCCAACAGGAAGGTCCATACAAAAGCCTTATACCAAAAATGGTGACGTAAATTATAGTAAAGACTATCAAAAAAGAATTTTAAGCGGAGAATTACTATACAGAGATAGTATTCAGATTAATGATTCTCTACGTTATACAACTCCAAAAGGAAAATATGTCTATGGGGGAGGTGGTATTATACCAGATATTTTTGTAGGCATAGACACAACTGGTTATCTGAGTAATTTTTTCTTTAGAAGTATCACTAACTTTTCTTTTGATTATGTAGATAAAAACAGAAAGTTGCTTAATGATAGTTGGACACTAGATCTTTTTCTAGCCAATTTCGATAAAAACAATTCTGTGTTTGAATCTTACCTATCCAAAATAAGTGATATTAGTTCTCTTTCTATTGATACAAAAGAAAAAATTAATTTCTATGTGAAAGCCACCATCGCTAGAGAAATTTTTGGAGACGAAGGTTTTTATAGAAGTATTCAAAAAAACGATGCAATGCTTCAAAAAGTACTAGAATTGGATTCTAGCACAGAATAGTGTTACTTTGTAATTCATGACTACCATTACTACATCCGAAAATAAAAAAATATACTTCGCTTCTGATCAACACCTAGGAGCTCCAACACCCAAAGCTAGTTTACCAAGAGAGAAAAAATTTGTTGCCTGGCTAGATACCATAAAAGAAGACGCAGGCACTATCTTTTTATTGGGAGATTTATTTGATTTTTGGTTTGAATATAAAACCGTGGTGCCCAAGGGATTTGTAAGGGTTTTAGGTAAGCTTGCAGAATTGAAGGACGCAGGTATTGATATTTATTTTTTTGTGGGGAATCATGATTTATGGATGCGAGACTACTTTCAAAAAGAATTAAACATCCCTGTATTTCATAAACCACAAGAATTTGAAATCAATGGAAAAATTTTTTTAATAGGGCACGGCGATGGTTTAGGGCCAAGTGATTATGGCTATAAACGCATGAAGAAGGTATTTACATTTCCATTTTTTAAATGGCTGTTTAGATGGCTTCATCCAGATATTGGAGTAAGGTTAGGACACTATTTTTCTGTTAAAAACAAATTGATTTCTGGTAATGAAGATACTCGTTTTTTAGGTGAAGAGAATGAATGGCTAGCGCAATACTGTAGAAAAAAACTGACAGAAAAACATTACGATTTTTTTGTTTTTGGACACAGACACCTCCCTCTAGAAATTGAGTTAAATAACAATAGCACCTACATTAATCTTGGAGATTGGATTCAGTATTTTACCTATGGTGAATTTATGAAAACCTTTAAACTTAAAGAATTTTAACCTATCTCCCTTGTAAA
>JADFAM010000068.1 GCA_015665265.1 Flavobacterium sp. | reverse complement strand
CAAGTAAAAATAAATGGGGATGTTGCATTGCTGAAAATAATTTTAAAATTATTGTGGGAAAAAGAACAAAAAACTCCTGGAACTATTTTTGACCATGAATTTATTAATGCCAATACTTCAGGATATGATGATTTTATTAAAGATTTAGAAACCTACTCCATTGAAGAATTAATTCCTCAGACAGGTATAGATTTTGAGATTATAAAAGAAGCTACAACATTAATAGCAGCAAAGAAAAAAATAATAATCTGCTGGGCCATGGGATTAACACAACACAAAAACTCTGTAGATAATATACGTGAAGTTGTAAACTTATTATTAGTAAAAGGTAGTATTGGTAAACAAGGTGCCGGCACATGCCCTGTTAGAGGTCATTCAAATGTTCAGGGAGACAGAACGATGGGTATTTGGGAAAAACCCAAAAAAGAATTTTTAGATAATTTAGAAAAAGAATTTAATTTTATAGCTCCTAGAAAAAATGGACATGACGTAGTAGATGCCATTAAAGCAATGCATCAAAAAAAGGCAAAGGTTTTTATTGGTATGGGTGGTAACTTTCTCTCTGCTACTCCAGACACAGAATATACTGCTGAAGCCCTTCAAAATTGCGAACTAACCGTTCATGTATCTACCAAATTAAACAGAAGTCATTTAATTCACGGAAAAAAAGCATTGATACTTCCATGCTTAGGAAGATCTGAAAAAGATATTCAAGAAAAAGGAGTTCAATTTGTAAGTGTAGAAAACTCAATGGGAGTTGTACATTCTTCCTCTGGACATGTAGCACCTTTGTCAAAATCTTTACTCAGTGAACCCGCCATTGTAGCTGGTATGGCAAATGCAAGTCTGTCTAATACTTCCCTAAATTGGACTGAATTGATTAAAGACTATGACAACATCAGAAACAAAATAGAGGCTACTATTCCAGGTTTTGAGGATTACAACACGAGAATTAGAAATAAAGGAGGTTTTTATTTACCAAATAATGCAAGAGATAAAGACTTCTCTCCTACGCTAACAGGCAAAGCTAATTTTACACGCAATAGGGTTTCAGATATCACCCTGAAAAAGGATCAATTTATGATGATGACCATAAGAACACATGATCAATACAACACAACCATATACGGACTAGATGATAGGTATCGTGGCATTATCAACGAGCGTAGGGTTATTTTTATGAACCCCACAGATATGAAAGAACAAGGATTAGAAAAACTAGATGCTGTAGATTTGGTCAGCCATTTTAACAAAGAAAAACGTACCGCAAAAAAATTCCTTGTAATTCCTTACAGCATTCCAAAGCAATGTACCGCAACGTATTTTCCTGAGGCTAATGTTTTAGTACCTATTCAAAGTAAAGCTAGAATTAGTAATACACCAACCTCAAAAACCATCATTATTACGATTCATAAAAAATAATATGAAAAAAATAGTAGTTCTATTACTTATTCTTTGCGCAAATTACGCTCAAAGTCAAGAAAAAAAGAATGTTCCAATAAAAAATACTCAAAAAGGATTTTTTATGGTTGATTATCTATCAGTAGATATGCCTTCAACTAATGAAGTTAACATGGGTCTTACCGGGATTCATTACAATGCATCTTTTCAGAATTTTTATACTGGTCTTGGTATGTATGGATCTGTAAAAGGGATACGAGGTGGTTTTTTTACTTTAGGTGTAAATGCAGGATACAAAAACAACCTAACTAACAATATTTTTATAGATACAGGTGTTCATTTTGGAGGCGGAGGAGGTGCAGGAGCTCCAGATGGTGGTGGAGCTTTTATACTACCTCATTTAGATATAGGATTTGAATTTAAAAAATTTTCGTTCACCACTGGATATAGTTACATAAATTTTTTTGATAAAGGAGCTATTAAAAATCAACAGCTTCGTTTTGGATTACAGATACCTATTCAATTCTCATCTACAAGTTTAGAAAATAGTGAGAAAGAATTTACTTTCAAGGAATTAAAAACCTCGTCCTGGGATCAAAAACCATCAAGAACCTCTTTTATGCTTCATTTAAATAATCTCTCTGTTATTGGGAATTCTAATTTAGCAGGTAATACCATTCGTCTGGCTGGGTTTGAAATCAATTCTTACATCAATAAAAACTGGTTTTATTTTGCAAAATTTGATGGAGCTTATGACGGAATACGTGCTGGATATATGGATATTCTTTTGGGAGCAGGTTATCAATTTTCATTCAACAACAATAACACTAATATTCTTACAAAATTTGGAATGGGTGCTGGCGGTGGCGGTGGTGTAGACTCGCAAGGTGGTGTATTAATTTATCCAGATATTTCTGTAGAACATCAAATACTAAAAAACACCTATTTATCTATCAATAAGGGATTCATGATGAGCCCTAATTCATATTTTAAAACTTCAACTTTTGGTATTGGGGTAAAGTATTACAGTAATATTAACGGAATATCTACTACATCTAAAGATAAAAGAGTAGTATTTAAAGGTATTGAAGTTATTGTAAAACATGATGTCTATTTGAATGCTCAAAGAATGACAAACCCTACAGAAAATTTACATCAAATCTCTCTTCAACTTAATTACAAACTCAATAAAAACATTTATTTAGCTGGGCAAACATCTTTTGCAAACTTTGGAAATGCGGGTGCGTATGCAGAGGGTATTGTTGGAGTTGGTCTACAAAGTAATTATTTTATGAATAACAAAATAAATATATTTCTTCAAGGATTAGCAGGTGGTGCTGGGGGAGGTAATATAGATACTGGTGAAGGGCTCATTTTAAAACCAAGTCTAGGATTTAATTATAAATTAAATAAAAAAATAGCATTAAGAACTTCTGCAGGTTTTATCAAAGCGATTGGTGGAGCCCTAAGTAGCCCATCAATAAATATTGGTGTTAGCTATAGGCTATCTTTTTTAACAAGCAAATAACTAAAAGATTCTCAAAATCCTCTGAATTACCTCTAATTGTATAATTCCATATATATTTATTAAATTAGTTGCATATGACACTATTTAAAATAGTATTGTATAAAATTATCTAATAAGTATTATGAAAAAAATCGATCGTAGAAAAGCAATCAAAAATTTAACCATAGGACTTGGTGGAGCTACGCTACTTTCTACCCCACTTAGCGGCTTTGCTCATACAGAAACTAACTCAAAAACAATTCCTTCAAAAGAAATTGGAAACCCAGGTATTAAAAATCCTGTAACTGCAATTACTTTAGGTGCTGGAGGTAGAGGAAACGTTTACGGAAATTATGGGTTACAATTCCCAAAAGAATTAAATATTATTGGTGTGGCTGAGCCTATAGCTATTAGAAATAAACGATACGCAAAAAAACATACCATAGTAGACGAAAATAGATTTGACACCTGGGAACACGTTTTTGATAGACCTAAATTTGCTGATGCTGTAATTATTTCTACACCAGATGATTTACACTATGCGCCTTGCATGAAAGCTCTTGAGATGGGGTACGATGTTTTGTTAGAAAAACCGATTGCTCCTACTGAAAAGGAATGCCTAGATATCTTAAATTTAGCCAATAAAACGGGTAGAATTGTTGCTGTATGTCATGTATTACGTTATGCTCCCTATTTTATAAAATTACGTGAAATGATTCAATCTGGATCTATCGGTAAACTGATAAGTATTCAGCATTTAGAGCCTATTGAACATATTCACATGTCTCATTCATATGTAAGAGGTAATTGGCATAATTCTAAAGAAACAACACCAATTATTCTTGCTAAATCTTGTCATGATTTAGATATATTAAGATGGATAATAGACAAACCATGTAAAAGTATATCTGCATTTGGAAGTTTAAAATGGTTTAAAAAAGAAAATGCTCCAAAAGGAAGTACCAATAGATGTACAGATGGTTGTGCCGTAGAAAAAACATGCCCATATTCTGCTTTAAAAATTTATAATCAACCAGGTGGTTGGTCTTCTGTTTTTGACTTTCCAGATGATACCTCTAAACATGAAGAATATTTGCTAGAACAATTAAAAACCACAAATTACGGACGATGTGTCTATAGAATGGAAAATGATCAACCAGATCATTATGTAACATCCATGGAGTTTGAGGATGAAATTACTGCTAATTTTTCTATGGAGGCTTTTACATCCTATCATGGTAGAAGAACAAGAATTATGGGTTCACACGGAGATATAACTGGAGATATGACAGAATTTACGCACACAGATTTCTTAACAGGTACAATAACAAAATGGGATATTTCTGTTGACGAAGACAACAATAGTGGCTATCAGGGAAGTGGTCATGGTGGCGGAGACTGGGGCCTAGTTACAGATTTTATTAACGCTGTAAAAAAACAAGATCCTAACCTGTTAACTTCAACAATTGATGCATCTGTAGAAAGCCATATCATGGGCTTTATGGCTGAAAAAAGCAGAAAAACCAAACAAACTACTCCAATTAAATTAACATAAAGATTACTTCAAACCCTAGTTAATAGTTACATATGAAAGTTAGTCACGTATTATTTAAAACAAATGATCTAAAAAAAACTATTAAAGAATTTGAAAAATCTGGATTTAAGGTTGAATATGGTTCTAAAAAAAAACCTCATAATGCCTTGATCTATTTTTCGGAAGGACCTTACATAGAAATTTTAGAAAAAGCTCCAATAACCTCATTAATCAAATTAATATTACGTTTTATTGGCAAGGGTTATTTGGTGGAAAGATTTAATTCGTGGGAACAAGCCCAAGAAGGTTTTTTTGAAATTTGTCTAGAAAACAACGCTTCTAATTTTAGAGTTGAAAAACAACTATTAAACAAATTTGGAGAAAAATATTTTGTTACACAAAGTAAAAGAACAGATCCATTGAATAGAGTTTTAAAATGGAAACTTCTTTTTCCTAGTCAAATTAAGATTCCTTTTTTAATGACACCATTTAACATTAACCCTAAACCTAAAAATTTTGTTCATCCTAATAAAATTAGAGGAATACAACAAGTTTTTTATGTTACAGAGCCCAACATAATTCCTATTATTAATGAATTGTGTAATGACGACAGGCTTCAATTATCTGCTGGCAAGGGAGAGTGTAAGGTAACTTATGAATAAGAATACTTTATTTTATTCTTATATTGAAACTAAAGATTTTTTAAAATTTCTAGGGCTAGATTCTTTTGAACTTTTAACCATTTTATAGATTGCTCTCTATATCCTAAAGAAATATAAAATGCATTATTAAAAGCATAATTATCTTTTAATAACTCTAATGAGTACTCTCTATTTTGAGAATTAATTTTGATGTAAGGACTTATTTGATTGATATATATTAATTGAAGTGTTTCACCAAACTTCCTCATTACCTCATTATGATAATTAATTTTTTCATAATATTCCATAATAAGATTGTTTAAATTAACATCTTCAATAATACCATTAGATATTTTACTATTATTTTTATTAGTATTCTTATTTAAAGGAGTTAACACCATTATTCTACTAATAGCCTTTTCAAAAATAGAAGTCTCTAAATCTGAATGTTTTTTTTTATTTAATAATAATATTCCTTTAGAAATTGATTCATTAACCTTTTCAAATTCAACTATTTTATTTGATAACAGTAGTGTATCTAAAATAATTTCCTCTTTCAAATTAATTAAGAAATCATTTTTTACTTTTTTCTCTTTATACTCCTCATTTAAATTATTTATTTGAACAGCTATTAAAATTCCAATTACTACAAGAACAATTTCACCAAGACCATATTTTAAATAGCTTAATTTCCCAATTTTAGTTTCTTTTAAATTTTTAAAACGTTGTAAACTCATGCTAGATATTTTGTTATTATAATATAATTAGTGATGTAATTAATTACATCTGTATTCAATAAAAGGGAAGCCAAGATTAAAAAAAATTACATAAAT
>JADFAM010000064.1 GCA_015665265.1 Flavobacterium sp. | reverse complement strand
TTAATTGTTTTTTACAACTTATTAAGTAGTAACTAAAAAAAGAATTTGTATTTGTGCGATTAACGTATTTTTACAAATAATGAAAATTATAAGTACCCCTCAACTTATTATTAAAATAGATTATCTATTTAAACTCAAAATGAGTTATAAATTAAATAAAAAAGCCCCCTAATTAGGGAGCTTAATAATTTTAATAAGAATATTGATTTTACTTTAAAGGAGCTACTTTAAATTTCATTGTTTGTGCAACAAAATCTACTACTCCACTAACTATCATCGTATTTCCATCTGTAACGTTGTCATAGGAATACATTTTAAAAATTTTACCTTCCTTTTTATAAACGCCTTGTAAGGTAGCTTTCACTATATCTTCGCCCATCTGAGTCCATGCAAAACCAGTAAATTCTCCACTAGTTGTACTATTATTGTGATTTGTGAAAACATAAGATAGATAGGCTTTCCCATAAGGACCTGCATCTCCAGAAGCAGAAAGTTCGTAATTAACTCCATCTCTTGTATGAACTGCATCAATGTCAAAGACAGCCTCAAATGTTGTAGCTGGATCCCATTTAATATCTTGAGAAAAAGCTAAAGAAGTAACAAGAAATAATAAATAAACTATTTTTTTCATATTGTAAGGTTTTAATTAATAAAAACAAATATAAATTTTTTAATATAAATTTCAAAAAACAACTAATTTTTTAATTTTTTTTATTAAAAAATAGTAACTTAGAATCTAAATAATAACTTAAAAAACAATAATCATGAAAAAAATAATTTTAATATCTTTTGCTACTTTAGTATGTATAAGCTGCAACCAAACAACTAGTGAAAATTGTGACACTGCTCTAAAAGCTAATGAAATAGTTGAAAAAAATATCAAAACCTACAAAACTGCTTGGGATGTTTTTTTTGAAAACAGAGACAGTAATGCTATAAATACTGATAGTTTTGATGAGCAAGTAACAGTGGTTACTGCTTCTGGAAACATTACAGGTATAGACGGTTTTAGAGAGTATTACAACAACTACTTAACGGGTTTTTCTGATGCTGAATTTAAATTTATAGATATTATTGCACAAGGAGATAAATTAGTTAAACACTGGAATTTTAAAGGAACACATGACGGCGTCATGTTTGGAATTCCTGCTACTAATAAAAAAGTAGATATTAGTGGAACTACACTTGTTTTAATGAAAGACGGAAAGGTTTTACAAGAACAAGACTATTTTGATAATCATTCGTTTTTAATGCAGCTTGGGTTATTGGAATAAACTTATAATAAGATAATTATTCACTAAAATTTTTGTGTAATATTATGAACTTAAAGATAAAAATAAAGAAGTAAATAAAATTCGCAAACAACAGAAGGTTCAATAAAAAATAACTTCAAACATTTGAAAGATGACAAATATGTTTTAAATTCACTTTACGTACCAGTCTAATGAATGGTGGAAAAGATTCTTTGATAAATATTGAAGAATTATTAAACTTTAAATTAGAATGAAACATAAATTTAAAATTTAATTAATGATGAAGCAAAAAGTGTTTGTCGATATGGATGGTGTTTTGGCTAATTTTGGTAAAAAAGTAACTGAAATAATGTCAGATCCAACAATACCAATATATTTCAAAAAACATCCTGATGAAATTGATGGTGTATTTAGAGATTTAGAGCCATTACAAGAAGCTTTTGAATCAGTTGTTAAATTACATAAATCTAATAAATATGATTTATTTATAGCCACAACTGCTCCCTGGAAAAATCCTAGTAGTTTTTCTGATAAGAGAATATGGATAAAGAAACACTTTGGTGATATTTTTGAAAAAAAGATGTTTATTACACATCGAAAGGATCTTTTATTAGGGCATTATCTGATTGACGACCGGTTAGCTAACGGTGCAAAAGATTTTAAAGGACAACTAATTCACTTCGGATGGAATTATGAGAGTAAAACTTGGAACGATTATAAAGACTGGAAAAGTGTTTTAAACGAATTATTATAAATTAACAAAAAAGATAACCACATACACATATAATTAATCTAGCGAGTGAACTAATTATTACTGTCTAATATATAACACATTAACTAAAGGAAAGTATCCAGGTATAGTTTAAATAATATAGATCTGTTCAAAAAAAGATGAAGAAACCACCAGAAAATTTAACCCTAGGTCATGCTACTGCTTACGTTTTACTATACGTTGCCAAATATAATGATGGGGAATCTCGTCCAAATGAATTTCATGAGATTTTGAAATCTATGAAATATTGGATGGGGTCTGACGTAAATGCAGAAGAAATAAAAAAAATATTAATTGAAACAGATGAGTGGTTTACTAGTGGAAGTAATTTTGAAAGGACTAATATGCTAGATAATGTTATCATTCTAATAATCAATAGCTCAGGCGAAAATAAGTCTATAGTTAGGGAGGTTTTTGAGGATTGTGTTAGGTTATGTGCCTCCAATAACGATAGGTATAGGAGTATTTTAAACAATGACACTCAAGTAAATGAAGATTTATTAAAAAAATTATTTCAAGAATTTCCATTGCTAACTATTCTTAAACGTAAGTTCAAAATAGATAATTAACTAGAGACCCATAAATGACTTTAAATAAAATAATTGATAACATAGGATTTAAAAAAATGACAGGTTGGATTCAGTCATATGCCTAGAAACTTGAGGATGAAGGAAAAAATGAAATTATAATCTTAAACATAGATAGAGAAGATTTAGAAAATCAAATACCTAATACTTTAGAGCTAGGATCTATAGAATATGCAAATTGGGAGGCCTTAAAAACTTATATTTCAGATGAAGATGTTAATGAAGAAGTTGAAGAATCAAAAGCATTTATCTCCGAAATTAAACAAGAAATAGAAGAGGATGGAGACTACAGTCTAAAGGCTGGACCATTATTCGCTGGAAAATATTTGATAAATTTTTAAAGGTTTCTGAACAAAGTCTTTAATTAAAAAAACAGATACGCTTTATCATCTGAAAAAAATTTATAAAAAAAAGGAATAATATTTATATTATTCCTTTTTTGATGTTATATCATTAGTTAATATCGATCTAATAAGAATGATAGCTAGATTTAGGCTGTATTATTTTAAGTCCATTTACACCACCTTTCATTAAAGGAATCATCTTTGGAATGAAATCATCTTCTGTTTGTCTCCAATTAAGATAAGCTGCGTACTTTTCATAGCTTTCCCAGTTTCCAACTAAATGAAATGTATTAGTTTCATCATTAAATGACATTTCTAAACTATAACATCCATCATATGCTGCCGTAGTTGGAAGGCCTTGTTCGCTATTCAATAAATCTAACATCTCTTGTTTTTTTCCTTTTTTGACTTCAACCTCAACAAATACTAAATTTTTAGGGTATACCGCGTCAACCATTCCTCCAAAATCAAAGAAATCTCCCTGAGCAACAATCTTTCCTTCTTCATCAAAATTCATATACCAGTACCCTTTAAGATTTAGTTCTTTTCCAGTAGATACATTTGTACCTGTCCAAGTTCCATAAGTTCTAACACTTCCGTCTAAAGAACCATCTTCCCCAGTTCCAGGAAGCCAATTATCAGCAGTATATTTAATGTTATCAAACGCAGCGTGATAGCCCTTTAGCATCCCTACGTATTGGTCATAACCAACAGGCTCAGAACCATACATAGAAGTGTTAGACTCAATGTCTTTACTCACTAGAGCTAGCTGCCCCTCAATATCTTCTTGTCCGTGTAACTCAAAAAGTTTTTGTGCTGTTGCTAAATTTTTTGTGTAATTAGGGTTTGTATTGCAATTACTAAAAAGTATAGCAATTGAAAATAATGTGATTAGTTTTTTCATTTTATAAATTGTTTAGTTTGTTATTAAATCAAATTTAATATTTTTTTAATAACTTTCAAAATACAACCAATTTAAGTTCCCGTTATAGTTAATAAACAACCAATACACCCTCAAACCCTTGTATATTTCAGTATACTAAAAAAAAGAGTAATCATAAATGATGACTCCTCTGAATCGTTCTTTATTGAAAGATCGAACATCAGTTTTTACTCCTAAAAATTTATAGTTAACAAACTATTTAAACAAGAAAATTATCTCTAAAGATTATTTATAATCTTAGGATTTATTTTCTGCAAATCTTCAACAAATTTGGTTTTGTGTTTTGGAGAAATTATAAGTTCTTCAAACTTACCATAGGTAATTTCGATTCGATCAAATGATGCTGCAGGGGATGAAATGACATTTGATGATGTAGAGACTTTTTTCATTTCCCTAATATTTACAGGACGATATTTAAAAAATCCACATTTAATATGGAGTTTTTCCTTCTCAATCTTATAGGTAGTATTGAAAAACATATGGACTATTAATCCAAATAAAATGATCAGGGCTAAAGTCATTAAAAAGATACTACTGTTAAAACCATCGTTTATATAGTTAGGAATTAATGGTCCAAAAAAAACGATAAACACAACAATTAATAATGTATACGAAACTTTAGAATAATAAATCATTTAAATAAAATTATATGTAAGCATATAAAAAACGGCTACACTAAAATAGTATAGTCGTTTTTTTGTTTACGTAGATAAAATATAAAACATTCATCTAACTTCAAAAGATTTAATTGACACTCATAATTTAATTACGAGTACTATTATTCTTCAATTTCATATTCAACAGCTTGTCCCTCAAGACCAATAGACCAATGAATTTGAATTAACTTCCACATAGTATCAATTTTTCTTATCACACCACTATTTCTTACATTTTTTATTTCGCCTGGCTCGCCGTCAATTGAAAATGTAAAATCGATAATTTGGGTATAAGAAGCCATACTTCCATCATCACTTAGAAAAATATTTAAATTTCGAGATGAAAATACAGGGTCTTTTATGACTAATTGACCCTTTACAGAGGGTTCTATTTCAGACCATCCAGTAAAATACTCTGCAGCATCTGTTCCTATGAGAACAGCGTCTTCAGAAAAAGTCATCTTAGCCTCATCTAAACTACTATTTGAAAAGAAATCAAATTGACTAGAAATGAATTCACTTGCTTCTTTGGTTACTTGGGCCTTGTCTATTTCAACAGATTTTGATGAACATCCAAAAATTAAAAAAGTAAGTAATGTAAAAAAAATAAAATTTTTCATAATTTGTTATTTGTAAGTTTATCAAATATAATATTTTTCTATAATTAATAATAAGTGTTTTCATTACCCATAAATAGGGAGTAAAAAATTCACCCATTTATAGGGATTGACTGGCTTTAATTATTAGTAGATATTTGTTTAAAAATTGCTATGAAGAAACTATCTTTAAACGAAAAAAATATTTTGAATACTCTTAGTAAAGAGCATTTAACGAGCGTTCAGATTTTAAATAGAGTTGAATCTATTTCACTTATTCTGAAAGTTTATTCAGTATTGGAAGATCTATCATCTAAAGGATACACTACTAGTTATGTGAAAAAAGGTTTGAAATACCATTACGTTGCCTAAAATAATTTTTAGACACCAGCTAATTTTGTAGGTATGTTTTATGGTGCTAATTTGTTAAAATTAGTGGAGGTTTTCCAAATATCTAAACATTTTTACGCCCTTATCCCAAAGACGAAAATTGAAACATTTCATTTGAAATACCGTTCTTTTTAATTACTTCAGCTCTTTCAGGAGTAGATAATATTTCTTTCAATTTACTCATGTCAACATCAAACAATAGAACAACAAAATTATTGTTGTCTATTTTACTAATTGTTGTCTTGGATTCATCGCAACATTGTGCTCTTGTTTCTGACAGTTCAATAAAGTCTTTATATACCGCGTCATAACTTGAGGTGCATTTTCCTTTAATTACTAAATTCATTTTTATTTATTTAAAGTTAAAAATAGCTTGTAGATGCTATCTACAACTACTAATATTTATAGTTGCAGCACAGCTAAATC
>JADFAM010000045.1 GCA_015665265.1 Flavobacterium sp. | reverse complement strand
CCAAACATCTGAGGGTAATTTGATGGATTCAAACTGAGAAAACCATTCTATTGATTTGGATGATTTATTAACCAATGTATCATAAGAATTCATGTCTTCTTTTAAAAAATCTATGGTATTTAGTGTCTCTATGCTAGTCCAAGCTTCAATATCAGTTCCGCCCCAGCTCGAATGAATAATTCCAACAGGAATATTTAATTTTTTATGTAATTTTTTAGCAAAAAAATATCCTACTGCACTAAAATTTGTAATGTTTTTTCCAATAGCTTTCTCCCAATTTCCTTGGAAATTACTGGTAGGTAATGAGCTTATTTGATTTGTAATATTAAGCATTCTAATTTCAGGGTAATTAGCTGTAGAAAGTTCTATTTCTGAATTGTCTGTTGTATTACAGCAATAATCAAAATCCATTTCCATATTTGATTGGCCAGATGCCAACCAAACTTCACCAATCATAACATCTGTTATTTTTTTGGTAGTAGTTTTGGTGATAATTTCTAATTCAAAGGGCCCGCCAGCTTTCGGAGTTGGAATTAAGACTTTCCAATTTCCATTGTTACCTGACACTCCAGTGGATATTTCTCCCCAACTTCCTTTTATAGTTACAGCACTATTAGGTGCATATTCACCCCAAATTGCCACATTTTTTTCTTGCTGAAGAACCATTTGATTTGAAAAAAGTGGATTTAGTTTTAATGGATGTTTTTGAGGAGATTCACATGAAAAAAATAATGATATCATGTAAAACAAAAATACTTTGTAACAAATCTTTTTCATGTCTACTTGTCTAATGCCTTTTTAATAGAAATTTCAACTAATTTTTCCATCACCTCATATCCTTTTTCATTTGGATGAACAAGATCTGATGCAGCTGTATACTCAGGAACCTTTAACCCACCTTTATCATCAGCCATAGCAGAAAAGTAGTCTAAATAGATGAAATTATTCTTTTTAGAATATGCTTTTAGAGCCTTATTTATTTTAATAATTTTAGGTGCAGGATTCAGTCCGGGTTTCCAAGGATAGTCTATAGCTGGTAAAATTGAAGAGATGACTACTTTTATTCCATTGGCATTTGCAATTTCAGACATAGACTTAATATTATCTATAATAGATTTAAGAGAGATGTATCCACTATTGCCAGCAATATCATTTGTGCCCGCTAAAATGATTACAACTGATGGGTTCAAATTAATTACATCTTCTCTAAAACGTAAAAGCATCTGAGGTGTAGTTTGACCACCAATTCCTCTATTGATATAATCTCTATTGTTAAAAAACTCTGGTCGCATTTGAATCCATCCTTCGGTAATTGAATTCCCCATAAAAACAACTCTATTATTAGCTTTTGTGTGTAGTTTGAGTTCTAGATTAGCTTTGTCATAACGGCTTGTATTTGCAAATGTATTCCAGTCTTGAGAATTTATTTCTTGGGTAAATGGTAAATACAATAATATAATTATTAGATGAGGTTTTAAATTCATGAGTTGGATTTTTATGTGTTATAAAGTAGTTCTAAATATAAAGTTATCTAATTTAGGCCATACAAATAAAATTTTATGAATAATTTCGATGTATAACTAAATTATATTGTCAAACAACTTTATAACAAAATAAACTTTTAACTATTATTATCTGAATTTATCTCTTGTAATACAATTTATTATAAATTTGTTTTCGCTCTTGT
The DNA here is from genome assembly GCA_015665265.1 of Flavobacterium sp. Classification (GTDB taxonomy): domain Bacteria; phylum Bacteroidota; class Bacteroidia; order Flavobacteriales; family Flavobacteriaceae; genus Polaribacter. The sequence goes on along the minus strand of JADFAM010000045.1, from coordinate 4,303 downwards.
AAATTAGTTAAATGGACATCACTTTTGAAATTTGGACCAATGTAACTTCCACCATTTTTTTTGGTATTTTTCGTTTGTAAGTATAAGATTCGTTTTGTTTTATGTCATATTAAAGAAACATGACAATGTTTTAGACAGCTAAAAATCTTTATATTCGTTATTATGTATTCAGTTATATCTCCTAAAATTTTATTATATTTTTTTTTAATGAGTTGTATAATTGGATGTAACTCTGAGACTAAAAAAAGCAGATTTCTTTTCGAAATTTTACATGAAAGTAAAGAGCCAATTATTAAAAAAGTACTTTCAGACTTAAATAGCCACGAAGTACAGATTTTATTCACTAGAATTCACAGAGATTCTTTAGGAGTGCCAAAATTTGAAAGACATACTTTTCAAGTAAATTCTAAGAAATATTTTTACCCTGCAAGTACTGTGAAGTTTCCTATAGCAATTCTTGCGCTCCAGAAAATAAGAAAGCTTCAATCACAAGGAATACCTATTAAAGTAGATACACCGTTCACCGTTTTATACAGTGAAAATTTGATTAAAAAAACTGATTCTACCCATCCAAAAAACAAGTTGACAATTGCTCACTTAATAAAAAAGATTTTTTTAGTAAGTGATAACATGGCATACAATTACTTATTTGATTTTATAGGTAGAGATGATGCAAATAAAGCTATTCATAATATAGGTATTACTAATTTTAATTTGTCACATAAGTTTTCAGATTCAGATTCAGATTCAGTGAATAAGAATAGTACTCCTCGTTTTATTTTTTTCAATCAAAAAGGAGATACTATTTATAATCAAGCACCTATTATATCTAACCAAAAAATAAAGAATACTCATTTAGATGGAGTATTGAAAGGTAAAGGGTATGTAAAAGATGGAACTACAATTGATGAGTCCATGGATTTTTCAGAAAAAAATTATGCTTCAATAGTTGCGTTAAATCAAATTCTTGAACGAATAATTTTCCCAAAGGTTTTTAGTAGAAATGAACAATTTAACATTGAACCAGAAGATTATTTCTTTTTAAGATATTGGATGAGTAGAACTCCAAATGAGGTAACTATACCATTTTACGATAGGGAAACTTTCTTTGACAGCTATTGTAAATTCTTTATTTATGGAGATAAAAAAGGAGAAATGACAAATAACACAAGAATCTACAATAAAGTTGGCTTGGCTTATGGGACCATTACAGATTTGGCCTATGTGAAAGACAGAAACGGGATAGAGTTTTTTTTAACAGCAACAATTTTAACAAATAAAAATGAAATTTTTAATGACAATGCGTATGAATACGATCAACTAGGAATTCCTTTTTTAGCAGCCTTAGGTAGAGAAATATATCAATTTGAAAAAAATAAAAATTAGTGTTACAAGAATAAAAATTGTTAGTGTTAGATTTTTTTAAAAGATTTGTATCTAACTTTAAAATAGGTTAATTATGAAAAAAGCAAGATTTTATTTAGTTAGACTTCCCATTATATCAATTACAATCTTCTTTTTTTGTTGTGTAATTGCTGCATTATTATATCCAGGCTCACATAAAGAAATTATCGGCTATCAATCAGATTACTACTCATTTACTCATAATTTCCTTAGCGAATTAGGAAGTTTCAAAACAAATACAGACGAGATAAATACTGCAATTATTCAAAAAGACAATACCCCGTCTATGCTCCTATTTAATGGTAGTTTAATTTTAATTGGGGCAACTTTAATGCTATTTTATTTAAATTTCAAAAAAGTGTTTAGTCTTATTGAAGACTCAAGTAAGTCACTATTTTATTCTAAAATTACCATGCCTGTAGGCTTACTGGCAGGATTCTTTTATGCTGGAGTTGGTTTCGTGCCTCATGATCTTCATTTTGGGGCTCATGTTTTTTTTGCAAATTCTGCCTTTCTAACGCTCTTCTTCCTGTGTATTCTTCATAGCATTACAGTTTATCATTCTAATTTCCTCAGCAATACCTATGTTATTGGCTATATAGCCTTTTGTATCGTGCTATTTATTTATTTGAGGATTATATTTTTTGGCCCCCAGATTGGTCCTGGAAAAATATATAGCGAAGCAGATCTTATGCTACAAGTAATCGCTCAAAAGTCAATTGTACTAACATTTATGGCTGCCATACTTCACCAAGTTTATGGTTTTAATGTACTCTTGAGAAAAAAAGATAAAAACTAAATTTATTAATACATCAAAAAAAGGCTTACAATTCTGTAAACTTTTTTTAAAGTTACTGCCTAATAATTTAGTTTTACTTTACTGAGAAAAATTTTCTATAGATATGATCATCTAACATTTTTTCATATTTCTTTGTGAAATAGTTTTCCCAAAAATCATCTATTTCCTCAGAATGTGCATTGTTATATTCCTCGTCGTTTGCCCAAGTGCTTAACCACATGTAACGATGTTCTTTTGCTTCATCATCTGAACTTACTTGATAGACTTTGTACTTGTTGGCTCCAAAACCATTTTTTTCATAAATTTTATTAGCCCTGTCTAAATCATTTTGAAATTCTTCGATGGTGATTCCAGTAGGCAAGTCAAAAACATGTAAACTAATTCGTTCTTTAGACTGAGAGAATGCTAACGTAGAGATTGAGAATACTAGTAATAAGATAAGTTTTTTCATGATTAATTGTTTTTAAAAACTAAATATAATAAAAGTTAATACAATCAACCAAATCAAAGATGAAAGATTTGAAACCCTAAATTTTCAGATTTTAAACTGTTGAAAATTATAAAGATTCTAACCAGATTTTACCAAAACGTTGGTCTGGTAGCCATATTGTTAAAAAGTTAAGCTTTCCCCACCTATTAAAATTAGTCTTTTCAATTTCATTCAAATATTTGAATGTTTTTTTGTCAGTAAATCCAAGTAAAGGGTTCTCTGAATTTACAGCTATCAGTTCATTGTTTACGAGCCTTTGAGATAGTATACTTTCAAAAAAAGATATAGACAAGGATTTTGATTTTTTTGGTGAATGCTTTGTGTTTTTTTCAGTGATTAATGTCCAATTTGCTCCTTGACTTCTGTTAGCTGAATATATCCCTAAAATCATATTATTTCTGTAATAATTATCATCTTCTCCAATGAAAAAAATCCCAGGCACTTTCTGTGTTTGGTTGGAAGTAACTCCAGTATTATAATATCCACCTTTATTCACAACAAAAGAAATAACTTTTTCTGGTTTCCATGATGCAAATTCATAATTAAATTGACCACCAGCAGAGAACCCATACAAGAGTAGAGGTAATGTATTAATATTTTTATTAGATATCTCCTTACTATATTTTTTTATTGATTTGAGTAATATTTCCCCACTTCCTTTAGAAGCATTACTATATGAAGGTCTTCCTTTAGAATTTTTATAGCCTTTGAAATGACTTGCTACCATAATAAAATTATGTTTTATTGCAAATTTTTGCCAAACTGTATCTAAAACAGCTTTTCTTCCATCTCCATTAAACCCAGGATTAAGAACTAAAATACCTTTATAATTATCATTTAAATTAGGATTCCAAAATCTAAATTCGGCTAATTTATAATTTTCACCATTGTGAAAAGTGAAATTATCTTTTTGAGCATAAACTTGAAGACTTGTTAAAAGTATTGAAACTATAAGAAGTGATTTTCTCATTTTAAAAAATATTTTCTAAGAATTTTTGATTTCAAACTTAAAAAAATTAATAGTTAAATACAATAAATAATTTCATAGTCGAAGCATGAACGTAAGTTAGTTTTTTCCAATTGAGGTATCGAAAATACCTACAGACAATTCAGCCCATATTAATAAAAATATTAAAACCAATATTCCAATATATAAGATTCGATTTTCAAAGTTTTTAGTGTAATTAATAACAAAATTTATTCCAGCTCCCAGTATAGTAAGTAAAAAACCCATAATAATGAAGTCGAATGGGCTCCAGTTTATTTCGTCAGTAATACTCATTCCAATCAATGGAATAAATAGCAATAAAAGAGGATAAAAAATTCTTTTTGACATATTCAAAAATAAAGAAAATCGGTATACTATAATGATTAAGGTTCTATCATTATAAATTTCGCCCTTTTTTATTCGAAGATTTAGCGCAATTTAATTTTTTAAGTGCTTTTGAAAAAAATGAAATTTCAAAATTAGAGGGAACATTTATACCATTTAGTACGATACAAGTTTATAAACAGCATCAATTTTATTTGATTAGTGCTGCCTTATTTGGTTTTCTCTTTTTGTATTTATTGTACAACGCTTGGTTTGTAGATTCAATTTATTATTGGCA
>JADFAM010000123.1 GCA_015665265.1 Flavobacterium sp. | reverse complement strand
ACCCGTGCGCCGGTCGTCAGCGAGTGCAAGCACTCCTGTTACCCCTCGACTTGCATGTGTTAAGCCTGCCGCTAGCGTTCATCCTGAGCCAGGATCAAACTCTTCATTGTATATCTTTAATAATATAATATGAATAAGTTTCAAAAGAATTTGTTTAACGAAGTTAAACATGGTTACTTTACTCTTTGTTTACGCTGTCAATTTCAATATTTTCAATGAACTCATCTAAAAATCTTAAATCGGTACTCTCTCAACCAATAAAAATTCCTAAATATTTGTAGAAATGTTAGACTCGAACTAACAACATTATTCTAAAAAATGCCTTCCAAAACCTCTGTAAACTTTGCTTGTTTTTCTAAGCGGTTGCAAATGTAAAAACTATTTTCTAATCAACAAGAAAAAAATAATGTTTTTTTTAATCTTTTTGCAATCCAAGAATTCAATCAACTAAAACGATACAAATTAACTAAACTCACACCCCCAAAACGGGACGCAAAGATACTATTTTATTAAACCCCAACACAAGAAATAAATGAAATATTTTTATAGAATTGGTAACATTACTTCTAATAAACTAAAAACCTTTATGTTAGCGTTTGTTATTTTTTTTAGAAGTCTTCTTTTTATTCTTAGCAAACATCATTTTATACTCTTCTACATCTATTCTACCTTTTTTAGCAGCTGCTATTTTTGGGAAATCAATAGTAAGTTTTGACTTTTTTTCCACTAATCTTTCATCTATAAAGGCCCTTTGAAGAACATCTTCAATCAAATAATCTTCATTTATTGACTCAGGGTGATATTCACTTTTTAGAGAAAGTTTAAATAAATTTGCAGTGGTGTTGTACCAAAAGGCTTTCCAACCACTTCTTAATGTTTTAATATTATTGAAGGCAGTTTTTCCAGTTTGTCTATATATTAGTTTTATTAAAATTCTCCCTTCTGTACGAGTCATTTTTTTTAATTGATCTGTAAATTCTCCTTCTAGATACTTTTGTGCTCTTTTGGTATATTTAATCTTACCTCTTTTGGTTTTGATTCTTTTTAATCTAGAATTTAACGAATCCAATCTTTGTGAGGCTGTTTTAGCAAAGGGGTACGCTTTAAACACTTTTCTTTTAAACCAATAATAGTAACGGGCATCTGTAGGTGAATTAAAATCATGTTTTGGTAAAATTGTTAATTCATCTAAATTGATTGTTAAAGTATCTCCAGTTTTTACCAAGATATAATCTTCTAAGTCAAGTGGCGCTGTATCCTTTTTTTGAGCAACTGACAATAAAGGCAGGAGCGCAAAAATTAAATATGTAATTTTTTTTAACAACATGGTATAAAACTCTTTCTGCAATACATCAAATAAAATTATAATTTTGTAAAAAAAACATCAAATCACTAACATTAACTATAAATTTAAAGTTTTCTTCTATTGTCCTCAGATTGGGTGTCAATCAATTTGTTATAAGGATCTATTCCAACCTCAGTGGGCTTAGAATCAACGATGATTGTAACTTTATTATTAATGTTAGTGATTTTATGTTTCTTAAAATACAACTCCACCTCTTCTTTTGCGCCATCCACTTCCTCTTCTGTAAAAACACCTACATCTATATAGTCTTCTAATTTAATAGATAAAATAGGTTTTTTCATTTTATCATTTTTATAAGATATAGTATCTCCAACTTTATCTCCATAAAAACGTTTTCCTTTCTCATCGTTTCTATATTTAGCGACTTCAAACTCTATATCTACCTGATACTTTCCATTATCCAATTCTGTAACTTTAGAGTCTGTTATTCTGTTCTTGTACAACGTTATTGTTTCAAACATATCACTAATTACATACTGTAAAGAATCTGGAGTAACCTCCTTTAAATGATTTACAAATTGAATGGATGTTGCATATGGAGGTTCTTGAAATTTCACTTCACTTATAAATTTCTGAATAGCTCCATTCATTTTTTCTTCTCCTATATAATCGCTTAATGCATATAAAACCATAGATCCTTTTTGATAATGTATGTACCCTTGACCATCATTAAACATAAGCGGTTTTTCACGTTTACGCTCTAAAGTCCTTTGTAGTAAGTACCCATCTAAAGCTTCCTTTAAAAAGGTCCTCATTTTATTTCTCCCTTGTTCATTTTCAATCACTTTGAGAGAAACATATTCGGCCATACTTTCAGAAAGTAATGTAGAACCTAATACATCTGCACCTATTACTTGATGTGCCCACCACTGATGCGCAACTTCATGAGCAGTAACAGAAAAGGGATAATCTACACCGGCATCATCTTCATCATCTACATCTGCAATAAAACCAATTCCTTCAGAAAAAGGCATCGTATTAGCAAAAGCTTGTGCAAAGGTTCCTCCTGTTCTTGGAAACTCAATAATTCTTGCCTGTCTAAATTGATAAGGACTAAAATTTTCTGAATTATATGTTAGAGATGCTTTCATCCCTTTCATCATTCTATCTAAGTTAAAGGTATGTGGTTTGTGATAGTAAATTTCTAAACTAATTCCATTAAACATTTCTTTTTTTACTTCGTACCTACCTGAATTAAATGCATAGAAGTTTAAAATTTTACTATCCATCTTATAATGAAAATATCTACGATCTCCCTCTAACCATTCTTTTTGAAGATATCCTGGAGCTATTGCAATTTGATCTACTGATGTTGAAACTGTAGCTTCAAAATTAATCCAATCTGAGTCTTTAGATATGTAAGTATCTCCTAGAGCTGTTGAATCTGAGGGATGTGCTTGTAAATCATTTTTAGGTAGATTGTATTTTTCACGAGTTTTATCATCTGTTAATTCACCCTGAGAAGAATACCCTAAAGAAGGAAATAAAGCAAAATTATTTATAAATGTCCCATTTTCTCTAACGGGAGATCTTCTTCTATATGTTGTGTTTTGATTACTCTGAACAGTAACTGCCAACTCAAGAGTATCTCCGGGCATAATTTTGTTTTCAAAATAATATATATTAAAATTATGAATGGTGTCTTTAGATACTAATTTATTGGGTTCACTAAACTTAAATGTACTTTCTAATGCACTATGATTTAAAAAAACACTATCTATTGCGGTGGTTGTTTTATTCACCATTTGAATTTTAGCTGATGCCTTAAATAGTCTTTCCTTAGGAAAAATATTCATAGTTGTATTCACAGCTATTACCCTTGGTTGCTTGTAATCTTCAAATTTTTTATATTTCTTTTCCCACTCAACTCTTCTTAATTCTGATTCTTTTGAAGAAATTCTTTTCCCCTTAGCTCCAGTTTCTTGATAAATCGAAAATCCCAAGCTAAAAAAAGCAATTAAAAATACTGTTAAGCTAATTGCATAACCTCCTTTTAGTCTTGATTTTGCAATTGATAATCTTTCTGAAAAAGAGGCAGGAATTCCCCGAACCCAAAATAAGGCAGACATCACTAATAGCGACAAACCACAAAGTATCCAATAGGTTTTGTAGATTAAAAATGGTGATAAAATTCCATAACCGTTCATATCTGAATAACCGAAACCTGGCCCCTGGTTGTACTTGTATATATTTAATTCAATCCCTGCAAATGATAAAAAAGGTATCCCGATTGAAACTACTAATAAAATAAATAAACCCAAATATGGATTCCCTACTAAAGTTTGAATAAAAACTGATAAGAAAGCCCAAACTAAATAACCTAATAAACTAAGAATAAACAACTCTTTAAAGTAATGTCCAAATTCAAAATTGTAATATCCATTGTAAACTTGAAAAATGATACCTGCAAGCATGATTACTGCTAACAAAATTATTTGCATTTTAACCAAAGCAATCACTTTTGAAAATAGTAAGGTCCAGTTTGGTATTGGTGTTGTATCAACCAAATGATTTACTCTTGCAATTTTAGCTCTGCTTACAAGCATTCCTGCATATAAAAATGTACATATATTTATAGAAATTGAAAAGACTCCGCCAATATTTAGCATTTTCCAAGTAACTGGTAAGGTAGCTGTTCCAAAAATATTCCCGATTTCTGATAAACCAACAACCATTAAAACTAAACCTACAAGAACTATTGAAATAAATGGCCAACTCTTTACGATGTATTTAAAATCGATATTGGATAAGCTCCACATTGTTTTTAAATTCTGAGTAAAAGAATAATTATGCGCTACTTTAGGTAAGACAATTTTAGTAATTCCACTAATGTTTGATTTTACGACTTTTTTTCCTTCAACTTTTTTAAATGAAAAGGAAATTGCATTCTGGCTAAAAGCAAAAAACTTATATACGAAACTAAAGATTAAAGTTGACACTCCTAACCATAACAAACGATTATAAACAATCATCTCTTTAATTGGTATTTGCAATTCATTTTGCTCTGAGGGAGTCCAGTATTTTGTATAGTAGTTTACTGCTCCTGAACCAAAAGGATCTAATAAGGCTAACAACACCCTTTGCTCTGGATCAGATAGCATACTTTCTACAACTCCTTGAGCAAATAAAACTATAATAACGGTAATAAAGCCAGCTGCTATATTTCTAGAAAAAGTAACAACTGCAAACACAATGGCACCAAACAATAAAATATTTGGAAGAATAAAAACTAAATATGCTTTTATATAAGTGATTAATTGAAAAGAACCTACAATATCTGTATTTGTTCCTGGAAACCGAAAACCAATGAACATACCTAACGCAATTGACAAAACTATTGTAGACACAACCACGATTCCACTATAAAATTTTGCAAATAGATAATTGGATTTTGTGAAAGGATACGAATATAATATGGTATGCATTTCGCTTTTATAATCTCTATAGATTGAGACTCCGATGATAGATGGAAACAAAAAGAAAATAAAAGTGGTTAGTGCATTAAATATGTTATTTACTCCTGAGGGAGAATTTACAATTCTAGAAGAACCTGTGGTTACTGTTACAGAATCGAATAAACCGGCAGTACCTGCAGATAAAAAGAATGATAAGCCTAAGAAAATGGCTAAATAGATATAAAAAGCTGGTTTTTTAAACCAATATTTTAATTCTTGTTGAAATATTGTTGAAAACATAATATGAATGTCTATTTATTGTTTTGTTAAAAATTGTTGTTGAAAATTCAAATCATAGAATTTAACAAAGTTAATTTTAAACTAATTCTAGTTCGTCTTTTTTTAGCGCTATAAAATACACATCATCTAACTGTGGAGCTACAGCAATAAAATCTTGTGAAGGTTTTTCAGAAGCATGAACTCTTAGGTTTATTGTATTGTCTTGGTTGTAATTGGAGGATAAAATAGTATACAACTTTTCGTTTTTATCTAAAGCATCTCTTTCAATTGTTTTCTGCCAAATAGTCCCTTCAATTTCTTTAGTAGCTTCTTGTGGCGTGGTATGTTTTAAAATTTTACCACCATTTAAAATTGCCATTTCATTACACAGTTCCTTCACATCTTCTACGATATGAGTAGAAAAAATAACGGTACAGTTTGTACCTACCTCTCTTAAAACATTTAAGAATCTGTGTCTCTCAGCAGGGTCTAAACCAGCTGTTGGTTCATCTACAATAATTAATTTAGGATTGTTTAATAACAATTGTGCAATTCCGAAGCGCTGTTTCATTCCGCCTGAATAGCCTGCTACATACTTTCTTCTTACATCGTACAAATTAGTAATTTCTAATACTTCTTTTACAATTGATTTTCTTTCATTGGCGTTATAAATCCCTTTTAAAGTTGCGAAATAGTTTAATAAATCTTCCGCAGACATTTTAGGATATACCCCAAAAGATTGTGGCAAATATCCTAACACTTTTCTTAAAGACATCGTATCTTTTAAAACTTCAATGTCGCCAAACATAATAGAACCAGAATCTGGACTTTGCAAGGTAGCAATAGTTCTCATTAAGGAAGATTTTCCAGCACCATTTGGACCTAAAAGACCAAACATTCCAGTACCTATTTCAATACTTAAGTTATCTATTGCTTTGACTCCATTTTTATAAGTCTTTGTTAGATTTTTAATGACTAGCTTCATCTTGAAATTTTAATTTTTTTAGTTAGTATTTGCAATATAAGTAATTCACTTACACTAATTGTTACAAGAAGTTTGAAAAAAAAACGAG
>JADFAM010000115.1 GCA_015665265.1 Flavobacterium sp. | reverse complement strand
TTAAATTTAATTGATGATATTACTTATTATTTTTAAATATTTTATTTACTGAATCTTCATAAACATGAAGTTTTTTTAATGCTTGATTTCCCTTATTTAGATTTATTGAAACTAATTTTAACACATTGGTTATTTGTGCTAGATTTTCAGCTGCTTGTTTTTTTTCATTGTAGTCATTAATTATATGTAATCCTAAATATGTGCTTAATAATAGTATTACTGAGGCTGCTACCATTCGCCAATTATTGGTTATAATTTTAGTATTTAAAATAATTTTTTTGGTGTACGTTTCATCAGTATTACTTTTAAAGTAATTGAAAAGTAGTTGATATTCCTTCAAATGTGGAGCAACTTTATTTGAGGCGAAATAAGTTCTTAAGGCATCTTCCTCTTTTAAAGTTGTCTCAGCATTTTCATACTTTACTAATAATCTTTCAATGTTGGCTAACTCCATAATTATGCTGTTTAGTAAGTTGTTCTCTAATCGTTTTTCTTGCTCTAGACAATGAAACTCTTACAGCTGTAGGTTTCATATTTACCATTTCACAAATTTCTTCAAAATCATATTGTTCAATATCTCTTAATTGAATTATCAATTTTTGTTGATCTGGGAGATTGTCAATAAGTAAATGAACTCTATCTACACTGTCTATATATTCTAATTTATTTTCTAAGCTAGTCTCTTTTTCTTTATAGTTACTGTGAATTAATGATAAGTTACTAGCCTGTTTGGACTTTAGTCTATCATAGCAGTAATTCTTAGTCATAGTCATGGCAAAGGCTTCGGTATTTCTATAACTAGCTATTTTATCTCTATTCTTCCATAACTTAAATAATAATTCTTGTGTGGCGTCTTCAGCCTCTTCAGTAGAAGTCAACAATCTTTTTGATAGTCTAAATACTTTATCTTTAAACGGTAAAACAACTTTTAAAAAGTCTGATTGATTCATTATTTACAAAGAGTTATTTTTTAAATTAATTTAGTATTGATCTCTTATATTTTTATGACGAGATGCATTATATTTTGTTACATCTATAGATAAAAAAATACTAATTATACTTAAATTGCGTTAAATTGTTATTCAAAACAAGTTATGAAAGAAATAGTTCTAAAAACCCTAATTCTAATTTTATTTGTCTGTTTCTCATTTCAAAGCTGCAATAAAAATCAAGACGAATTAAATCCCGAAATTGAAGTTCAAGATTTTATTTGGAAAGCAATGAATGCCTATTATTTACATCAAGATGAAATTTCTGACTTATCTGACACTAAGTTTAACTCAAATCAACAATTAGAAAGCTTTTTATATAATTTTGAAACTCCTGAAGAAATTTTTAACTCTTTAAAAAAAACATCTGATTCAAAATCTATTTTAATTGAAGATTACATAATTAATGACACTCCAATTCCTCTTAGATCCTCATTTACATCCGGATTGGAATTTGGAATTTTTAAAAACCCAACTAGTCTAGATAGTGTAATCGGGTATTCTTCTCATATCCTTCCCTTATCCTATGCAGAAAATGAAAACATTAGCAGAGGAGATTTTTTCTATGCTGTTATTAATCAAGATAATGACACAGTTCGTTTAGCGGAAAATAATTACAGAGAGCTTTTAATAGATTATCCACAAGACACTTTAAAATTACTTATGGCAGATTTTAATGTAGACACCTTTATTATTAATAATCAAAGAGTAGATTTGGTTAAAAAAAATTATCAGTACCCTCCTGTTTTGTTAAAAAAAGTTTTTGATCTGGGTGTGAAAAAAGCAGGATATTTATTGTACAACAATGATTTTTCTGCTAATTATATAGGAGACTTAAATGCTGCTATGCAGGAGTTTAAAAATGAGTCTGTAAACGAATTGATTATAGATTTGAGATATTCAATTGGTAGTGATTCGTATGCAAAAACAATTTCAGAAATAGCTTCTATGATTACAGGCCAATTTCCTAATGAAATAATTATCAAAGAAACATGGAATGAAAAGGCTCAATCATGGTTTGAATTAAACCAACCAGACTCTGTTCTAACCCGGTACCCTACAACCATTAATAACAATGAGACAATTAATTCTTTAAATCTAACAGATATTTATATTATTCTAAATGGAAATGGTTTTATTGGATCTTCATCTACAGAACTTCTAATCAACAGCCTTCGCCCATACATTAATGTTCATGTATTAGGAAATACTACAAAAGGCGATAATTTAGGATCTATTAGTTTGTATGATTCTCCTGATTATGATATTTATAATTCCAATTTAAATCATACTTATTCGTTAAAACCTACTGTAGTAACATTTTATAACAAAGAAGATGAAACATATGATACAGGAATTACACCTACTATTCAAGTGTGCCCTATTGAAGACCCTCTTAATTTAGGTGAATTAGGTGAGATCACAGATCCTTTATTAAATGAAGTATTACAATATGTAACTACTGGAAATACAGGAGCAACAACTCCTTGTAATACATTTGAATTAGAAGTCATTTATTTCTCTATAGACTCTCAACGATTAATTGATAAAGGAATTTTTATAGAACAAGATTTACCAAATTTAGGACGATAATGAAAAATATAAAATCTAAAATAAGCATAGTAATAATTGTTAGTACCTTATTTTTTACTTCATGTGAGAAAAGTGATAATTATATAGCTATTGGAAATGATGAAATCCATTTATTTATTTGGAGAGCTATGAATAATTACTATTTATGGCAGCCTAATGTTCCAGATTTATCGGACACTAGATTCACCAATATTGGTCAATTATACTCTGAATATTCTAATTTTTCTTCACCTAGGGATGTGTTTGAAAGTCTTCGCTATCAACCAGGGGTTGTAGATCGTTTTTCTTGGATTGTTGACGATTATGTAGCATTAGAGAATTCCTTTCAAGGAATAAATTTAAGTAACGGAATGGAGTTTGGTTTGGTTCGTTATGATAGTGACGCTTCAAAAGTATTTGGGTACGTACGGTATGTGATTCCAGGGTCTGATGCTGAAGCTCAAAATATAGAAAGAGGAATGTTGTTTTCAGAAGTAGACGGTGTTCAGTTAACAGAATCAAACTACAGAGATCTTTTATTTGATGATAGCACAAACTATTCAATAACTTTAGCAGATTTTAATGGTGGTAATCCTTTGTCTAACTCAACTATTATCAGTTTAACTAAAACTCAATTGCAAGAAAATCCTGTTGCAATTGTAAAAACCATTCAAGAGGGTAACAATACTATTGGTTATCTACTATATAACCAATTTTCGAGTAGTTTTGACAGCAATTTAAATGCTGCATTTGCCACATTTCAATCAGAAAATATTACTGATTTAATAATAGATTTAAGATATAATGGAGGTGGAAGTATAAATACCGCAACCTATCTTGGAGCTATGGTGACAGGTCAATTTAATGGACAATTATTTTCAAAAGAACAATGGAATACAAAAATTCAAGAATTATTAGATGCTAGCATTTTTGAAAATAATTTCACTAATGAAATAGTAAAAAAAGATCAAAATCAAAATATAATTTTACAAGAACCTATCAATTCTCTTAATTTAAATCGCGTTTACTTTATTACAACAGGAAGTTCAGCTTCAGCCTCAGAATTAGTTATGAATAGTTTGTCTTCATATATTAATGTTAGTTCTGTAGGTAAAAAGACCGTTGGAAAAGTTCAGGGCTCTGTAACATTATATGACTCAGATAATTACACAAGAACTGGAGAAAATTTAGCTTCAAACCATAATTGGGCACTCCAACCTTTGGTATTAGAAATTAAAAATAAAGACAACTTCAATGAACCTGATGGGATTACTCCAACAGTAGAATTATCAGAAGATTTTGGAAATTTAGGTGAACTTGGTGAAAGAAGTGATCCATTGTTAGATAGAACTATTGTATTAATAGCTACTGGAAGTAGATCTTTGTATCTTAAATCAAATGATTTTTCAGAACTGAAGCAAATTAGTAATTCAAAAGAAAATTACCCTTCTGGAAACAACATGTTTATAGAATTAAAAAATAAAAATTTAAATAAAAAGGTTCAATAAATATAGTAGACTTAAAACTCTGGTCTAAACTCACTGTTATTTTCTTGGTTTCTTTTTTGAGCATAAGTAAAACCAGAATCCCACCATTTAGTCATTTTGTTTGATTCAAATACTAAAGAGTTTGTTGTTAACACTGTAGGCGTATAATACAAGTTTAACTTAACATTGTTTTGTTTAGCAGACATTTTTCCTATTGTAATATTATGTTTTTCTACATGTTCCATCATGAATTCTTGGACAGTAAATAATAATGAAAAAGGATTTTTGGTAGGCATTCTATTTATTTGGTTGACTTCAGTTTCTAGAATAATAGCATCAACTTCTTTGGCTCCTCTTTCAATTGCCTCTCTTATAGGAATTAAACAACCAAATCCACCATCACCATATTGATGACCGTTTTTTTCTAACAAACTCATAAACGGAATGTAATTGCATGATCCCCATATCCAATCACAAAAATCTTCATATGCATTTTCTTTAATTGACTTATATTCTATTCTATTAGCTGTAAAGTTAGAAATGGTAACTACAACATCTTTTTTTTCTTTCAAAATAGCATCATATATATCTTTGGTGATTTTTTTTGAAATTAGTTTTCTTAAATTTTTGCTCTCACCAAATGTTTTACTGCCTCTGATAAAGTTTAATAGGGTGGCAGAATGACGAATATTTACAATAGTAACTCCATTTTTATTGGTAATTCTAAATGGATTCACATTAAAAATACTACGCTGATTTACCTCTGTGTATATTTTTTTTAGCGCATCAATTTTACCTAAAGCTAAATGTGAAACCATTAAACTACCAGTAGATGTACCTAAAAAAATATCATAGGTGTTTTTTTTCTCTTTTAATAAATATTCTGCAACACCTCCTGCAAATGCCCCTTTACTTCCCCCTCCTGAAATTACTAACGCTTTCTTCATTATTCAACAAATGATTTATGTATTTTCGTTTTATAAAAATACCAAAATGAAATCAGTATTTGCAGGAGTTTTTTTATTTGTTTTTTTTACTTCTTGTACTAAAGAGTATCAACCAAGAGAAATAGATACTGTCTCAATTAAAGAATTTAAAATTGACAGCAACAGTATTCGTTCAATAGTAGCTGTAGATTCTTTAACCATGTATTATGCTGGATCTAAAGGAGATATTGGATTTACAAATAATGGTGGAAAATCTTGGGAAACAAAACAATTTAAATTCCAAGATTCTATTTACCCAAATTTTAGAAGCATTGCATTAAATGATAAAACAAATGTTGTGTATGCATTATCAATCTCTAACCCTGCTTTGCTTTATCAATACAATTTTTCTGATTCATTCATTGTATATAAAGAAAACCATCCAAACGTTTTTTACGATTCAATGAATTTTTTTGATGAAATAAACGGCATTGCTATTGGAGACCCAACAGATGGAAATTGTTTATCAATACTATTAACAAATGATGGTGGTAATACATGGAAAAAAGTTTCTTGCCAACAAATTCCAAAAGTAGTTGAAGGAGAAGCTGCCTTTGCTGCAAGCAATACTAACATTAAAATTTTAGGAAATACTGTTTGGATTGTAAGTGGTGGAGTAAAATCTAGAATTTTTAAATCTATTGATTTAGGAGTGACTTGGAATGTTTATGAAACTCCTATTATTCAAGGTACTAATACACAAGGTATTTACTCTGTTGATTTTGCTGACGAAAATAACGGAATTGTTATTGGAGGAGATTATTCTCAACCCAATGAGAATTTCAAAAATAAAGCAATTACATCAGATGGAGGAAAATCATGGACTTTAGTAGCAGACGGAGAAAGCCCCAACTATAAAAGTTGTGTTCAATATGTACCCAACACCAATGGTAAAGAAGTTTTTGCAGTCGGAAAAACAGGAGTCTCCTACTCTAATAATGGAGGGTTTAGTTGGAATGAGGTTAGTAAAGAAGCATATTACACCATTCAGTTTGTTAATAGTAATATTGCTTGGTTATCAGGTAATAATAAAATTGGAAAGTTAATTCTCCCGTAAAATGAAATGTAATTTTTTTTTTTTAA
>JADFAM010000023.1 GCA_015665265.1 Flavobacterium sp. | reverse complement strand
ATTTTGATCTATGTTATCTAAAGTCAGAAAAAGGTCTATCTAAGGCGCGAAATAAAGGGTTAGAGATAGCTGACAGAAATATTATTTGTTTTCCCGATGATGATTGTGAGTATCCAGAAGGACTTTTTAAGAAAGTAGAAAGATTTTTTATTGAAAACTTAGAGTTTCAAATGTTAATTACAGGGGTGAGGGAGACCAATAAAGGATATATGTTAGCTTTTACCGGAACTGAAGGACATAGAGAGTTAAAGTATAATGATGTTTTTAATGCATGCTGTTCGATATCAATTTTTCATTTAAATAGATTTGAAGTTAGGTTTGATGAAAGTTTAGGATTAGGTGCGCAATATAAGAGTTGTGAAGATTATGATTATGTGGTCTCGTTAATGAAACAGAAAGTAAAAGTTTATTTTTCAGACAGATACCATGTCTTACATCCTGATAATTTATCTCTACCTAAAGTGAAATTAATTAATAAAATAAAAGAAAATAGTTTAGGACATGGAATTTATTTCCGAAAGCATTTTGACGTATTATGGATGTCGGTGTTTAAAGAAATTTTTGGTCAGTTGTTTCTTTCTGTTTTTTATCTTTTAAATTCAGAAAAAAGGAATTTATATTATGCTTCATTTAGAGTAAGATTCACAAGTTTCGTTCGTTATAAATATAAAAATTAAAAAAAAATATTATGGAATTTATTAAAAATATTGTTAAAAAAAATATGCCATTGTGGTTTACGGAGGAGCCTGGAATTTTATTTGGGCATAACAAAAAAGAATTTAAGAATTTAAAAAATAAATGGAAGGGAGAGAAATGTATAATAATTGGCAATGGCCCATCTTTAAATAAAATTGATTTTGATCTTTTAGAAGATAAATATACGTTTGGAGTGAATGGTATTTTTTATAAATCAGATGAAATAAAGAGCTTTAAACCATATTTTTATACTGTTGAGGATACAGCAGTTATGAAGGATAATTTACAACGGATAAATGATTATGATTTATCTCATTATAAATTTTTTCCAAGTATTTATAAGAAGATGGTGAAAAACAGAGAGAACACTCTTTTCTTTAACATGAATAGAGGTTTTTATGATAAGAGAAATGAATTTTATGAGTTTCCTAGATTTACACCGGATGCATCCAAGAGGGTTTATTGTGGGCAAAGCGTTACTATAATTAATTTGCAATTAGCATTTTATTTTGGTTTTACTGAGGTTTATTTAGTTGGAATGGATTTTAATTATGATGTTCAAGATTCAGCAATTATAGATGGACACAGGATTATTAGTCAAGAAGATGATATTAACCATTTTCACCCGGATTATTTTGGAAAAGGTAAGGTTTGGCATGACCCAAAGCTTGACTGTGTTATGAAATCCTATAAACTTTGTAAATTAGTTTATGAAATGCATGGAAGAAAGATTTATAATTCAACAGTTGGGGGAAAGTTAGAATTATTCGAAAGAAAGCCTTTAGAAGATGTTTTCAATAAATATTAATGATGCAATTAACTGCTAAATATTTTTTTATATTTTTAATAACTTTTATTCAGTTTTATAATTCTGGTAATAGTATATCTTCAGTATTAACCTTTTTATTATTAACATCTTTATTTATATTTAATATATATATAATATATGCTGGGTGTAAAAATAACTCATTAAAGTTGTTTTATTCAAAATCTGATTTATTGATAGCTCTATTTGTTTTCGCGGTTATTAGGTCTTTTTTCGCTACTGCAATAGGATTCTCCACTTTAATCTATTTAGTTTTTATCTTAGTGTTTTTTACACTTTTGATAAAATTTGATATTCAGAAACCTCATTTTTTTAGATCTGTTTTATTGGCGTTTTGTTGGATAGTAGTAGTAAATCTTTTATTATACCTGATTGGGATAAATGCTGATATCTTTGTGAAAAAAGTGGATTTAAATGACTCTAGAATATTGGAATATATAGGAATTAGTCTGCAAAGAAGTAGGTTCTTCATTTTTAATAATTTTGCATATTACGCGATGATGTTAGGTATTCTTTTTATTGGGCGTAATTATATAGCTCTAAATAATAAATACTCAAAATATGCTATCATTGGATCCTTGTTACTTTCATTTTTGATACTAGATGCACGTGGTCCTTTCTTTGCCTTAATTATTGTGATTGTCTTTAGAAATATTTTATATAAACTTAAAGCATTTGGGTTTTTTATATTTTGTTTTGCAATTGGTATTATTCCATTTGCTTATTCTTTAATATCAATTTATTTAGGACTTCAGTCATCAGATAATTTAGCAATCGTGTCATCTCGAGATATTCTTTGGCAAGCATTTTTTTTAAATTATGATCCTAGTTTGGTTCAATTTGTTTTTGGATATGGTTATTTGGGTCAGTATATTTCAGGCATTTCTGCTGAATATGAGTACCTGTTTACAAACTGGGGTAATGCATCTCAAATTAGTCTCCATAATAGTTATTTACAATATATTATGGATCTAGGAATTATTGGTTTGTTATTATTATATTATTTAATTAGAAATACATTCAAGAAAATTGAATATCTTAAAATGAATGAATTAAAGTTATTAATCTATTATTTTCTTTTGCTTGGAATTAGTGATATGAGTATTCAAATCAACAATTTTGTTGTTTTTTTTTATTTTATAATACTCCTGAATTTTATTGATCATAAATACAGACAAAGTAAATTAGTTTCTGAACGAATTTGAGAATGAATTTTTAAATATATATATTATGTTTAGTGTCTTAATGTCAGTTTATGCTAAGGAAACACCCTTGTTCCTTAAAGAAAGTTTACAAAGTGTTTTTAAGCAATCTTTAATGCCTTTTGAAGTTGTTCTTGTTAAAGATGGTCCGTTAACAACTGAGCTCAATGCTGTTGTAGAAGATTTTAAAAATAAATATCCCGTTGCAATGAAAATTATATCATTGAAAGAAAATGTAGGTCTTGGAAAAGCGTTGAGTCTAGGACTCTTAGAGTGTTCTAATGATTATGTGGCTAGAATGGATAGTGACGATATTTGTGATGAAAGAAGATTTGAACTACAATATAACTTTATGATTGAACATCCTGAAATAGATATTGTTGGATCCAACATTTCTGAATTTTTAGATTCCTGGGATACTCAAGTTTCTGAAAGGATAGTTCATGAAAACCATGAAGACATCATTAAAACGATGAAATACAGATCTGATATGAATCATGTTACTGTAATGTTCAAAAAAAATGCAGTTATTACTTCTGGTAGTTATAAAGATTTCAAAATTGAAGATTATCAATTATGGATAAATATGATTATAAATGGATTTAAATTTCACAATCTTAAAGAAAAATTAGTTTATGTAAGAGTTGGTAATGATATGATTGGAAGGAGATCTGGCTTCAAGTATTTTAAATTAGAATATAAATTATTAAAACAGATTTATGCATTTAAACTTATAAATATTTGGGAATTTTTAGCGCTGTCTTTAATTAAGTTTTTGGTTAGATCTTTACCCAAAAAACTATTATCAAAATTTTATTTAACTTTCATGAGAAATAAAAATATTTAATGAAAAAAATACTAGTTACATGAGGTCTAGGTTATATAGGTTCTTATGTGGTCGTAGAACTGCAAAATAATAATTTTGAAGTTCTTATTATTGATGATTTATCTAACTCCTGTTTAAAGGTATTGGATGATATAAAATAGATAACTGGAGTTGAGCCGTTATTTGAAAAAATTGATTTAAAGAATAAACAATCCGTCGTTGATTTCTTTAGTAGGCATACTGGGATAGATGGTATTATTCATTTTGCAGCCTCGAAAGCAGTTGGTGAGAGTGTAAATAATCCTTTAAAGTATTATGAAAACAATATAAATTCTTTAGTTTATCTAATTCAAAGAATAAATAAATTACCAACTCAAAAACTTATTTTTAGTTCTTCTTGTACTGTTTATGGACAAGCGGACAAAATTACCGATAACTGAAAATGTACCAATAAAAGAGCCTGAATCTCCTTATGGAAATACAAAAAAAGTTGGTGAACAAATAATTAAAGATACAGCAAAAGCTAATGCTTTGTTTAATAGTATTTCATTGAGGTATTTTAATCCTATTGGCGCACATGAATTTGCACTTATTGGAGAATTACCGATTGGCACTCCTCAAAATTTAGTTCCTTTTGTAACACAAATTGGAATTGGACTTAGAGATAGACTTTCCATTTTTGGAAATGATTATCCCACTCAAGATGGAACCTGTATTAGAGACTACATTCATGTTGCAGATTTAGCAAAGGCACATGTAGTGGCAATGAAAAGATTGATTGAAGAAAACAATACCGAAAACTATGAGGTTTATAATATTGGATCTGGAAAAGGTTCCTCAGTGTTAGCGGTTGTAAATACATTTGAGGAAGTGAGTTGTGTGAAATTAAATTATTCATTTGTTGAAAGACGACCTGGAGATATTATATCTGCATATGCAGATACAACAAAAGCAAATTCAGTTCTTGGGTGGCAATCAGAATTAACCTTGAAAGATGCTTTAAGTTCTGCTTGGGAATGGGAAAAGAAGATTCGAAGATGATTTTGGAAGGTGAAAAGAATAACATGTCTAAGAAAAAAGAAATAATAGTCTCTGGGTATTTTAATCCCATACACAAAGGGCATATTACGTATTTTAACAATGCGAAAGCCTTAGCTGATGAATTGTTTGTGATTGTAAATAACGATCATCAAAGAGCATTAAAAGGCTCTAAAGAATTTCAACAAGAAGCAGAGTGTGTTTTATTTTTTCAAATATAAAATCTGTAAATCATTGTATTTTGCCTATAGATCAATATAGAACGGTATGTAAAACTATAAAAAAAATTGCCTTAGATTTTGGAGACGCTTATGATTTGAATTTTGCCAATGGAGGAGATCGAAATAACAACACCATTCCAGAAAGACCAATCTGTGATCAAATGGGAATTAACTTAGTAGATGGTCTAGGAGATAAAATACAGTCTAGTAGTTGGTTGTTGAAAAAGTAAACCTTTTTGGTTACATTTGGTTTTAAATTTAATTACAATTAAACATGCCATTTGATCCAGAATCTGCACAAAAAGCAGGAAAACAATCCAAAAGAGGCCCTGCAAAAAAACAGGAACCCTCTATTAAAGAAAAGATGGAGTTACTTTATGAAAAAGTATTGGATGATCTGCTGATAAACCAAGAAAAACTTACGAAAACAGAGCGGGTAAAATTATTCGTTACTCTCTCTAATTATATCTTCCCGAAAACAAAATCGGTTCGTGATAAGTTTACTTTAAATAAATTAAAAGAGATTGATGATCAACCCATTATGCTTCGAGATCCAGACCCAACTAAGTAATCTTTTTATTGCCAAAAAATAATCAATTGAATTATAAAGAAAACCTTTATTTTATTGCTAAATGCCTTACCATTTCATTTGAAGAAAAAAACAAGGATGAAATAGAGTTGATTCTGAAAACAACGGATGTAGATTGGGATACTGTTGTAAAAGTGAGTACAGCTCATTATGTTTTTCCAGCATTGTATTGCAATTTGAAACATGCAAGTTTTTTAAATTATTTACCAAAAGATTTGGTTGCTTATATGAAGTATTTAACTGATATAAATAGAGAACGTAATTTAAAAATTATTGATCAAGCCAAAGAATTAAATAGTCTATTATTAGCGAATAACATTAGACCAATCTTTTTAAAAGGAACTGGTAATCTATTAGTTGGTCTGTATGAAGATATAGCCGAACGAATGGTTGGGGACATTGATTTTATTTTCTCAGAAGTTGACTATCCAAAAGCAATAACCATATTAAAAGATTTCGGTTATTCACTTGCGGTAAAAACTGATTATAATTTCCCAATATTCAAGCATTATCCAAGGATGAAAAAAGAGAACAGTATTGCGTCTGTGGAAATTCATAAAGAGGTTTTATTAGAGAAATATGCAAGTGAATTTAATTACAATTTTATAGCAAAAGATTGCCAGTTAATAGAAGGAATTAGTGTTTTGAGTTATGCCAATAAATTAAACTTATCCATTATTGCCAATCAAATAAACGATAATGGTTTTTATTATAAGACAATGCCCTTACGAAATGCTTATGATGTTTTTGTATTGTCAAAAAAAACGAATGCAAAAGATGCGGTAAATACATTAGACAAATTAACCAATCCTTTGAATTATTTTTTAGCAACTTGTTATGAGGTTTTTAATAACGTAGAGAGTTTAGAATACAACAATACAAAAAAGGTAGTCTCCTATTTAAGTGTTTTTAATAGTCAGTTTACCAATCCAAAAGCAACAAAGAGGAAACACAAAAGGATTCAAATTTATCTTTTTATAAAAAAAAGACTAAATATTTTATTTAAGTGCTTAATATACAGAGAGTATCGAATTTGGTTGTTTAATGTATTAACTGATAAAAATTGGTGCAAAAGAAAACTAACTCAGTTAGGTATAAAAAAATAAAATTACCAAATAACACCTGCCTGCTTCATAAATAAGTCTGCTAGAGCGTCTTTATTTTGATGCGTTCCAATATAGGTCAGAAAAGTACTCTCTTTAGTGTGTCCCGTTATGTTCATAAGTAGTGGCGTTTCAATTTTTCCATAGTAGTTAGATGCAAAAGAGCGCCTCATTATATGTGAGGTCACAAATTCATATTTTGGTGCTTTTACAATTTCCTTTCTTCGCGTCTTTGGGTTGTTTTTAAACACAGAAACTAATTCATTAATTCCTGCCATTTTACAGAGTATTTTAATCTGTTTATTAAACGCTACTTGTGATACTTTCTTAGGAAACTCAATTTCTAATAGAA
>JADFAM010000047.1 GCA_015665265.1 Flavobacterium sp. | reverse complement strand
TAATGACTCTTGTTATGAAAGGTTCAGGTGTTTGAATTTTAACTCCTCTTCACCCAAGATAAAATTACTTTGAAACTTTCAAGGTTACTTTTGAAGAATTAAAATCGGTTTCGTCGATATGGCCTAACACTTTACGATCATCGGAAATAAAGTGTGCGTGAAAGAAACTGTCGTGGTGCGTAAAAACAGCCTTATGATTTCGAGAAAAGAAGCCGATCAAAGATCCACTAATATTTTTGAAATCATATTGAGTCAATCCTTGGTGCGCTTCATCTGGGGATGATACTTTCTTACCCTCAGGTAGATTCACACTGTGAACTTTTATGTTATCAAATAAACCATCGATACGTATTAATATTGGTTGGTCATAATCTTTGTACACTGAATTAATATATTCCTCAAGCTCCTTTAACGTAAAATTTTCAGGATTGAATTCAACAACTTTTAAATCACTATTTGTGCTGTATACAAAAAAGGGAGCCCTGACTGAAGGGATTTTAGTTACCTGATGAGAAATACTATCTATAACCTTCGAGACAAATGTTTGTCCATCAAATACTACTATTTCTCCTTTTAAAAACTCAATAGGTCCTAATCCATAGGTTTCTTTGTTATTTAATGAATCTGTTGCAATCTTACCTTTTAAATCTCCTTTCCACATCACATCTCTCATTTCACCAACAACCTTGATAGAAGAAGTGTTAGTCGATTTGGTACACGAGGCAAACAGAAGCAAGGAAAAGATGTAAATAATATTTTTTGACATGCTGTAAAAATAAAAAAACGGTTAACTATATAATAGTATAACCGTTTTATTGTTTTAGTAGAGTTTTCTATTGAAATATCGAACATAAGTCTAACTCCAAAAGACTTAATCGACACTCATCACATAATGACTCTTATTATGAAAAGTTGAACTAAAATGATTTTGATTACCCCTCCCGCTATTGTGTACAGTATTTTTTCTTCAAAATGTGATTTAAATTTTCCAAATCAAAATCCTCATCAACGAATTTTTCTAATGTAACTTTTCTTTCCTCAAATAAATACTCAGTTATCATTCTATATTTAAAATATTTAAAAGATGGAATGTCTGTATTTTCAGTATCATTACAAATTTCTTTTACTCCTTTTTGTTTATTGAAAGAGCTTTCGTTTGCAATAAAATCGCAGTACCCTTCATTTTTCCAGGAAGGGAGTAATTTATATTTTAATAGTCCTAATTTATTTTCCAACAGAGAATGAACAGTTTCGTGTGCAATAACTCCACTTAATGTCCTTTTGTTATTTTCTTTCCCATTTCTTAAAATATAGTTCTGTGAAATTGAAGACTTGGATATGAAAATATTTTGAGAAATAGGATAGTTTACAGCAAATGCTTTTCTTGACAACAGGGCAAAAAAAGTAAATTCACTGTACCCATTGCAAATGAAGATGTCTTGACTTGTTCCTATTTTAAATAATTCAGATTTCTTTAGTAAATTTTCAGACTTATCTAAAACTAATTTTAGTTCTTCTGTATTAATGTCATTAGAATGGTAATACACTGAAAAGTTTTTATAGTCAAATTTATTTGCGAAAAGTAAATGAGGGAAACATATTAATAAAATATAGGATAAAATTAATACTTTAAAAATCCAGTTAAATATCTTCTTTGTTCTTATCATAGTTTTTTGTCAAGTGTAAATTTATGTAAAATAACTTCATGAAGATCTTCTATTAATCTTTGACTGTGTTTGAACGAAGTCTTTTTATTAAAAAACGGTTACACTTTATAAAAGTATAACCGTTTTATTGTTTTAGTAGCGGGAGTTGGACTCGAACCAACGACCTTCGGGTTATGAGCCCGACGAGCTGCCTACTGCTCTATCCCGCGATTTAGACTCCAAAGATACTGCAAAAAAAGACCAACCACCAAAAAAACCTCATTATTTTATTAGATTATTGGTAGTTTGTTGGCTTACAAGTTTATAGGAATAATAAACAAATCCATAAAAAACAATATATCTTTGCCTCATGACACACAAAGCAGGTTTTGTAAATATTATTGGAAATCCAAACGTTGGAAAATCAACTTTAATGAATGCTTTGGTAGGAGAAAAACTATCAATCATTACATCAAAAGCGCAAACCACAAGACATCGTATTTTAGGAATTGTTAATGATGAAGATCATCAAATCATTTTCTCCGATACTCCCGGGATTTTAAATCCTGCTTATCAGCTACAAGAATCCATGATGGATTTTGTAAAATCTGCTTTTGATGATGCAGATATTCTAATTTACATGGTAGAAATTGGAGAAAAAGAATTAAAAAATGAGGCCTTTTTCAAACGAATCATTAACACAAAAATTCCAGTCATTCTATTAATTAATAAAATTGATACATCTACACAAGAAGAAGTAGAGGAAAAAATAGCCTATTGGAAAAATAAGGTTCCTAATTCCTTTCCTTATATAATTTCTGCACTAGAAAAATTTAATGTAGAAACTGTTTTTGATAAAATAATTGAGTTGCTCCCCGAGGGGCCAGCATTTTACCCAAAAGATCAGTTAACTGATAAGCCTGAACGTTTTTTTGTGAATGAAAAGATACGAGAAAAGATTCTAACACACTACAAAAAAGAGATCCCATATTCTGTAGAAGTTGAAACAGAAAGTTTTATTGAAGAAGATAAGATCATTCGTATTCGATCTTTGATAATGGTAGAAAGAGAAACTCAAAAAGGAATTATTATTGGCCATAAAGGTACTGCTATAAAAAGAGTGGGCGCAGAAGCTAGAAAAGATTTAGAGTTTTTCTTCGGAAAAAAAATATTTATAGAATTGTATGTAAAAGTGAATAAGAATTGGCGCTCAAACGATAAAGAATTGAAGCGTTTTGGCTACAACTAAAAATGATTGCAAACAAACTCATATCTCTTAGCTAGTCTACTGTAAAATAGTATCTTTGCACAAAATTTTACTTTCATGAGTAGTATTGTTGCCATAGTAGGAAGACCTAATGTTGGAAAATCAACACTTTTTAATCGTTTAGTACAACGTAGAGAAGCTATTGTTGATTCTGTTAGTGGAGTTACTCGTGATAGACATTACGGAAAGTCTGACTGGAACGGAAAAGAATTTTCTGTCATAGATACTGGTGGTTACATTGTTGGTTCAGATGATATTTTTGAGGGAGAAATTAGAAAACAAGTTCAATTAGCTATTGAAGAATCAGATATCATTGTTTTTGTGGTTGATGTTGAGGAAGGCATTACTCCCATGGATGCTGAGGTAGCTAAAATTTTAAGAAAAGTAAAAAAGCCTATTTTCATTGCTGTTAATAAAGTAGACAATGCTATGAGAGTTGCTGATGCTGTAGAATTCTATAATTTAGGCCTAGGTGATTACCACACCATATCATCAATAAATGGTAGTGGAACTGGTGATATTTTAGATGCTATTGTGGCTAAAATGCCAGAACCAAAAGAAGTAGATTTAGAAAAAGAAGAACTACCTCGTTTTGCAGTTGTTGGAAGACCAAATGCAGGAAAATCGTCTTTTATTAATGCCTTAATTGGAGAAGACAGAAATATTGTTACCAATATAGCCGGAACTACAAGAGACTCTATCGATACAAAATACAATCGTTTTGGTTTTGATTTTAATTTAGTAGATACTGCCGGAATTAGAAAAAAATCTAAGGTAAAAGAAGACTTAGAGTTTTATTCTGTAATGCGTGCCGTTAGAACTATTGAATACTCAGACGTAGTTATTTTAATGGTAGATGCCACACGTGGTTTTGAAAGCCAGGATCAGAATATTTTTTGGTTGGCAGATAAAAATAGAAAAGGAGTTATCATTCTAATTAACAAGTGGGATTTGGTTGAAAAAGAAACCAATACCATGCGTGATTTTGAAGCTCAAGTTCGAAGACAAATTGCTCCTTTTACAGATGTTCCAATTATTTTTACATCAGTACTTACAAAACAACGTCTTCTAAAAGCAATAGAGACAGCCGTTGAGGTTTTTGAAAATAGAAAAAGAAGAATTTCTACCAGTAAATTGAACGAAACGATGTTGGAAATTGTTCAACAGAACTCTCCTCCTGCTACCAAAGGTAAATTTGTAAAAATTAAGTATTGTATGCAATTGCCTACACCTACTCCTCAATTTGCTTTTTTCTCAAACTTACCTCAATATGTAAAAGACCCTTACAAGCGGTATGTTGAAAATCAACTGAGAGAGCACTATAATTTTTCTGGAGTACCCATTACTATTTATTTTAGACAAAAATAATTTTAACGATTTAAAAAACGTTCTTTAGTTTGAAAGGTTTTCTAAATTAAAACGTCTGTTAAGTTATTTGAAACTAAAGACAAATTCATTATTTTTATATAAAATAGATAAGCATGATCACATGGAGAGATGTCATTCACTTTTCGGTGAATGGAAACCCTAAACCAAATAAAAGAGTTGAAAAAACTGAAGAAGAGTGGCGTACAATATT
The DNA here is from genome assembly GCA_015665265.1 of Flavobacterium sp. Lineage (GTDB taxonomy): Bacteria > Bacteroidota > Bacteroidia > Flavobacteriales > Flavobacteriaceae > Polaribacter. The sequence continues at coordinate 2,406 of JADFAM010000047.1, read as the reverse complement.
AACACCAGAGCAATTTCAAATTAGCAGATTACACGGAACCGAAAGACCTCATACTGGATCTCTTTGTTCTATTTTTGAAGGAGGAATTTACCAATGTATTTGTTGTAATACCAACTTATTTGATTCTACTATTAAGTTTGATTCAAGTTCTGGGTGGCCAAGTTTTACGCAGCCTATTGAAGAAAATGCCATCCAGTATATAAAAGATGATTCTTTTGGAATGATAAGAGTGGAAGTTCTGTGCAATACTTGTGACAGCCACCTTGGGCATGTATTCCCTGATGGCCCTGAGCCAAGTGGATTACGTTATTGCGTAAACTCTGCCTCTATAAAATTAAAGAAAACAGATGAATAATCTACAACAAGCAACTTTTGGTGGTGGATGTTTTTGGTGTACAGAAGCCGTCTTTTTAGAAGTAAAAGGGATTGAAAAAGTAGTTTCTGGATATAGTGGTGGGAATGCTCCTGGTAAACCAACATACAGAGAAATTTGCTCTGGATTAACCGGGCATGCAGAAGTAATTCAAGTTACTTATGATGAAAACATCATTTCTTATGAGTCTATTTTAATTATCTTCATGACTACGCATGATCCAACTCAACTGAATCGGCAAGGAGCAGATGTTGGGACTCAATACCGCTCTGTTATTTATTATCACAATGAACAACAAGAAGAAATTGCACAAACTATCATTAATGCATTATCTCCTATTTATCATGAAAAAATAGTAACTGAAATTAGTCCTTTATCTTTCTTCTATGAAGCTGAAGAAGAACACCAAGCCTATTATAAAAACAATCAAAATTCTGGCTATTGTTCATTTGTAATCGATCCAAAATTGCAAAAACTAAGAACAATGCATGCAGATAAGTTAATAGATTAAATAAATTACATTCTGAAACTAAACATTACAAATAAATTTACTGATCAATTACCTGGAGATCCTATTCAAGAAAATTCTAGACGCCAAGTAACAGAGGCTGCCTTTTCTTATGTGAAACCAATTAAAACGTCCAATCCTAGATTACTCCATGTGTCTAGTGAAATGTCTAAAGAACTTGGGTTTTCTAATCAAGACATTCAATCAAAAGAATTTCTAGAGGTAATGACTGGCAACAGCATTATAGAAAATTCAAAACCATTTGCGATGTGCTATGCTGGCCATCAATTTGGAAATTGGGCTGGTCAATTAGGTGATGGACGAGCTATAAACTTAGGAGAAATTAAAAATTGGGCGTTACAACTCAAAGGAGCTGGTCCAACACCCTATTCTAGAACAGCAGACGGGTTGGCTGTGCTAAGATCTTCCGTTAGAGAGTATTTATGCAGTGAAGCTATGCACCATCTTGGAGTTCCCACTACAAGAGCATTGTCTCTAAGTTTAACTGGAGACCAAGTATTAAGAGATATGATGTACGATGGAAACTCAGCTTATGAAAAAGGTGCTATTGTTTCTAGAGTTGCCAAGTCTTTTTTACGCTTTGGTAATTTTGAACTATTTGCTGCTAGAAATGATCTTAAAAATTTAAAAATATTAACAGACTATACCATCCTTCATCATTTTTCTCATTTAGGTAATCCATGCAAAGAAGTGTACCTGAAATTCTTTCAAGAAGTAACTAACAAGACCTTAGAAATGATTGTTCATTGGCAACGAGTAGGTTTTGTTCATGGAGTGATGAATACAGATAATATGTCTATACTGGGTCTTACTATTGATTATGGACCTTATGGATGGCTTGAAGGTTTTGATCTTGGATGGACACCAAATACCACCGACAAAAAGCACAAAAGGTATCGTTATGGAAACCAGCCGACTATTGGATTATGGAATCTATATCAATTAGCCAATGCACTATACCCTTTAATTGATGAAGCTGCCCCTTTGGAAGAAATTCTAGAAAGATATCAACGAGATTTTAAGACAGAATCATTACATATGATGCGCTCAAAGTTAGGATTAACCTTAGCTAAAAAAAATGATTTATTATTAATTGAGTCTTTAGAAAAAAATCTACAGGCATCCGAAACAGACATGACAATTTTCTTCAGAAAGTTAAGTGATTTTAAAAAAGAATTTCCTGAACAAGGAATTAAATTGGTAGAAAATGCTTTTTATAAAATAGATGAAATACATGACAATCTTTTAAACAATTGGCAACAGTGGTTTTCTGAATATGCAAAACGATTAAAGGAAGAGCCTATTCCTTTTAGTGAGCGTCAGAAAAAGATGAACAAAGTAAACCCAAAATATGTACTTCGAAATTATATGGCTCAATTGGCCATTGATAAAGTAGAGACCAATGATTCATCACTAATTGAAGAGTTGTATCAAATTCTGAAAAAACCTTACGAAGAACAACCTGAATTTGAACACTGGTTTGCTAAAAGGCCAGAATGGGCAA
>JADFAM010000002.1 GCA_015665265.1 Flavobacterium sp. | reverse complement strand
GCAGAGAAACACTAAATACCATAGATTTTTTAAAAGAAGACATGAATTCTTATGATACATTGGTTAATAAATCATCCAAATCAATAGAATGGTTTTCTCAGTTTGAATCCATCAAATTACCCTCAGATGTTTGGTACTTATTTTTGGAAGATCCCATAGGAATGCCTGATAAATGGAAAAAGTTAGACTTTAAAGATGATAAATATATCAGTTCAAGTTATCAAGACTATACGAAATGGAAAAAACTAATCTTACCAGGCTCATTTGATAATGTTTTTGAAACAAATGATTTTGATGGAGCTATTTTATTTGAAAAATCTTTTTCATTAAAAGAAGTTAAAGGCCATTATACTCTTAATCTTGGACCTATTAGTGATATGGAATTTACTTATATAAACGGGGAAAAAATTGGCTCTAGTTTAGGGAAAAAAAGTTTAGCTAATAAATCATATAAAATACCTAAAAATCTTCTCAAAACTGGTCAGAATAGTATAATCATTAAGGTCATAAACCAATACAACGAGGGAAAGGTTGGTGAGATTTCGTTAAATAATTCTTTGGGGGCTAACGAGTCATTAAATGGAATATGGAATTATAAAGTTATTGCTGAGGTATACAATCAGTTTAATGAAAAGGAGCAAACGTGGCCCTATTATTCTTTTTATTTATATGAAGATCCATCTATAAATTTTTCAAAAAGACCTCAAGTACAAAGCTATACTCAAAATTCAAAATCAGCCCTTTTTAATGGAATGATAAACCCCATAATACCTTATAATATTAAAGGAAGTATCTGGTATCAGGGAGAAAATAATGTTTCAAGATTTAAAGAATATGAAACTCTATTTCCAGCTATGATTAAAGATTGGCGTAAAAAATGGAATTCAGATTTTCCATTTTATTTTGTTCAAATAGCACCTTTTGAGAATTATAACGGTCTATCCTCTTCATTACGAAATGTTCAAAGAAAAACATTAAAAGTTGAAAAAACTGGTATGGTAGTGACATTAGATATTGGTGAAATAGATGACATCCATCCATCAAACAAACATGATGTTGGGTATAGATTGGCTGGATTAGCACTTTCTAATGATTATGGAAAACCTATTGTAGCTTCTGGGCCACTGTATGAAAATTTTGAAGTATCTGGTAATAAACTAATAGTAACATTTGATTTTGTTGGTTCTGGATTAACCTCTTATGATAAAGAACTTGCAGCATTTGAAATTGCAGGTGCTGATAAAAAATATGTTAAAGCAAAAGCATATATTGAGAACAACAAGGTTTACATATATTCTTCTAAAATCCAAAATCCAAAATACGCTAGGTATGCATGGAAAGATACTAGTATTGCAAGTTTATTTAATAAAGAAGGATTACCCGCCTCTACTTTTACCACAGAATAAAAAATAATCTCACCACAATTAATGGTTTAATAATTTTATAGCGCGTTATCAATTATATCCTGAACAACTTCTTGATTTAATAAGGTACTTGTATCCCCTAAACTATCAGTTTCATTAGAAGCAATTTTTCTTAAAATTCTTCTCATAATTTTACCAGAACGTGTTTTAGGCAACCCATTGGTAAATTGCATTTTGTCAAGTTTGGCTATTGGACCTATTCTATCTGTGATTAATTGATTGATTTCAGTTCTTAAGTTGTCATGGTTTCTAGTTTCACCTGTGTCTTTTAATGTAATATATCCATACAAAGCACTTCCTTTAATATCGTGAGGAAAGCCAACAATGGCAGATTCTGCAACTGCAGGATGTTCATTAATAGCATCCTCTATTGGTGCAGTTCCTAGGTTATGTCCAGAAACTATAATCACATCATCTACCCTACCTGTTATTCTATAATACCCTACTTCGTCTCTTAGTGCACCATCTCCAGTAAAATACTTGTTGTCAAATGCAGAGAAATAAGTTTCTTTATATCGTTGATGATTTCCCCATATAGTTCTAGCGATACTTGGCCAAGGGAATTTAATACATAAACGACCCTCAACTTGATTTCCTTTCAATTCATTACCATTTTCATCCATTAATGCAGGTTGAATACCAATAAATGGCAAAGTTGCATAGGTAGGTTTCGTAGGTGTTACATAGGGTATTGGAGAAATCATTATTCCTCCAGTTTCTGTTTGCCACCAAGAATCGATAATAGGACTTTTCTTTTTACCAATATTTTCATTGTACCAATGCCAAGCTTCTTCGTTAATAGGTTCTCCAACAGATCCTAAAACTTTTAACGAGGATAAATCATAATGTTCTATTACATCTGTACCTTGTTTGGCTAATGCTCTAATTGCAGTTGGCGCTGTATAAAATTGATTGACTTTATGCTTTTGAACAATGTCCCAAAAACGCCCATAATCTGGATAACTTGGAACTCCTTCAAACATCACTGTTGTGGCACCATTTGCTAATGGACCATATACAATATAACTATGTCCTGTAATCCAGCCAATATCAGCAGTGCACCAATACACATCATTTTCTTTGTACTGAAATGCATTTTTAAACGTATAGGCAGTGTATACCATGTATCCAGCTGTGGTATGTACCATTCCTTTAGGCATTCCTGTAGATCCTGAGGTGTATAAAATAAATAATGGATCCTCTGCATTCATAATTTCTGGTGCACAAACATCAGAAGCTTTCTCTAACAGTGGTGCTAACCATTTGTCTCGACCAGCTTTCATGTAGATCTCAGTATTTATTCTTTTTGCAACTAATACAGTTTCTACACACGAACAACTTTCTAGGGCTTCATCTACAATACCTTTTAAATCAATGGTTTTTGAACCTCTGAAAGATCCATCTGAAGTAATAACCATTTTACAATCTGAATCGTTAATTCTGGTTGCTAAAGCTGTAGCTGAAAAGCCAGCAAACACAACAGAATGGATGGCTCCAATTCTAGCACATGCAAGGACAGATATTGCCAGTTCTGGAATCATAGGGACATAAATACAGACTCTATCTCCTTTTTTTATTCCTTGTTCTTTTAAAACATTTGCAAATTTGTTAACTCGTTTATAAAGTTCATTATAGCTTATATGTTCAGCAACTTCATCTGGATGATTAGGCTCAAATAAAATAGCCGTTTTATCTCCACGAGTTGTTAAATGTCTATCAATACAATTCTCAGTTATATTTAATTTTGCTCCTTTAAACCAAGAAATTTCTGGCTTTGAAAAGTCCCAATCTAGAACAGAATCCCACTTTTTACGCCATAAAAAATGTTCTTCGGCTATTTCTTCCCAAAAACTTTCTGGTTCACGAATAGACTTTCTATATACTTGATAGTATTCTTCGAGATGTTTTATGTGATAGTTGCTCATTTTTGTATATTTTTAAACTTTATCATTTCTTATTACCACACAATATTTTTATCAATAAATTGTGATAAACTTTTAGCCATTATTTGCTGGTCTCCTATGGAGGGATGTGTGGTAGATTTAATATAGGGCATAATATGGGTGTATATCTTATCATCGTTTAAGTTTGTTGTAGCACTTTTAATAAAATTTATCCACTCAGACCCTTTTTTTGCTGCATCCATACTCCCTAGAGTACAAATAATAGTTGCTTTAGGATATTGTTTTCTTAAGTTCGCTATAAATCGTTCGTAAGCTTTTATAATATAATCGTTAGTGGGTTTATTTTCTCCAAATCTTTTTTTGAATTCTTCATTCTCTGGTACATTTACCAACCAAGAATCATTTTGCAACAAATTAACAACAACAATATCTGGAGTAAATAATGAAAAATCCCAAATACTAGTTTCGTCAGTTGGAATTAATCGATCATAAATTTCTGGCATAATTAAAGGATCCCAACTAACGGTAATTCCAATACCACTTTTACAGATACAATGATACTGAGCATTAAAATATCTAGCAGTTATAGATGAGTAGCTTAGATAATTATTTGTAAAAGTACTGTCTGGAGAATCATTCCCTGAAAAGTCTTCAATGGCAAAACCGGCTGTAATAGAATCCCCATAAAATTCTATCTTTCTTTTTTTTGAATCAGATTTAGATAGCATTTTAGAGTTAGCATCTAGTTTAAATCCATAAAAACTTGTTTTCCCTCTATCCCATTCTGTTCTTTTAAAAATCTCGACTGTGTGTTTCCCTTTGGTTAAATTTGAGGCTAATTCATGGTATTGTTTTTTTGTGGTAGGTCTCAAAATAAAAATACTATCATTATCTATAATCACATTATAATAATTATTTCCAGATTCGTCCTTTAAAAGTGCTTGGATAGAAGTTCCTTCAAAATTAATTTTCACTGAGCTCCCAGACCAATAAAAATCTGCAGCTTCATCCTTTGAGAAGTCTATTCTTCCAGAATATTCAATTTCAGAGTTGGAAAAAGGTATGATTAATTCTGTTGATTGTTTACAAGCCATTAAAACAAATATAACAAGTAGATATATATTAATTTTTCTCATGTAAACTATTATCTAATATTTTTTCTAATCATATTAATGTGTGGCTTCTCCCGCGCCACTTGGAATTCTAATATTTGCAACAATTTCTTGAACTTCTTTTGGTGGATCTGGAGTAAATTTAGAAATGACTATAGACACTATGAAGTTAATGATCATTGCCACAGTTCCAAAACCCTCAGGTGATATTCCTAACCACCAATCTTCTTTTGATCCTCCACCAAACCAATTAAATTTAAACTTTAGCATGTAAATAAGCATTGCCAAAACACCAACAATCATTCCTGAAATAGCCCCTTCTTTATTCATTTTCTTTGTAAAAATTCCTAAAATAATTGCAGGAAAAAAAGAGGCTGCTGCCAATCCAAATGCTAGTGCTACTGTAGCGGCAACAAAATCAGGTGGGTTAATCCCAAAATATCCAGCAACACAAACTGCTACAACTGCAGACAAACGAGCTGCTACTAATTCTCCTTTTTCCGAAATGTCTGGTTTTATCATTTTCTTAATCAGATCATGAGAAACTGAAGCAGAAATCACTAACAATAGCCCAGCTGCTGTAGATAATGCTGCTGCTAATCCTCCGGCTGCAACTAATGCAATTACCCAGTTTGGTAAGCCCGCTATTTCTGGATTAGCCAATACCATAATATCTTTATCTACTATTAATTCATTTTTTGAGGGATCTGCTAGATATTGTATTTTACCATCATCATTTATATCATTAAAGGATAACAATCCTGTCTCCTCCCATGTGCTAAACCAACTTGGCATATTTTTATATTCTTTATTATTTACAGTTTCTATCAAATTTGTTCGTGAAAAAACTGCAATGGCTGGAGCTGTTGTATATAAAATCATGATAAATAATAATGCCCATCCTGCAGATTTACGTGCATCAGATACTTTCTTAACCGTAAAAAAACGAACAATTACATGAGGTAATCCTGCAGTACCTACCATAAGAGCAGCAGTGATAAAAAACACATCTAGTTTAGATTTACTACCTGAAGTATATTCAGCAAAACCAAGATCTCTGTGCAAACCATCTAATTTGTCTAACAGATATACTCCATTTGCATCTTGTCCACCAAACCCAATCTGTGGAATTGGATTTCCTGTCATCTGAATAGAAATAAAAATTGCGGGAACCATAAAAGCAAAAATTAATACACAATATTGCGCCACTTGCGTGTAGGTTATTCCTTTCATGCCTCCTAAAACTGCATAAAATAAAACAATAACCATCCCTATGATAACTCCTGTATTTATATTTACTTCTAAAAATCTTGAGAACACTAGCCCTACCCCTCGCATTTGACCGGCTACATAAGTAAACGAAACTATCAAGGCGCAAAATACCGCAACAGATCTGGCAACATTTGAATAATAACGGTCTCCAATAAAATCTGGAACTGTAAATTTTCCAAATTTTCTTAAGTAGGGAGCTAATAAAAGTGCTAACAATACATAGCCTCCAGTCCAGCCCATTAAATAAACAGACCCGTCATATCCATTGAAAGAGATGATTCCAGCCATTGAAATAAATGATGCTGCAGACATCCAATCTGCGGCTGTAGCTAATCCATTAGCAAGAGGTGAAACTCCACCTCCAGCAACATAAAATTCCTTTGTTGATCCTGCTCTTGACCATATAGCAATCCCTATGTATAAGGAAAAAGTAATTCCTACCAATACCCATGTCCAAATTTGTAAATCCATAATTAACTATCTAAATTATATTTTGCATCCAATTTATTCATCAATTTTATGTACACAAATATTAAAATAGTAAAAACATAAATTGAACCCTGTTGAGCAAACCAAAAACCAAGTTTAAACCCACCCATTCTAATACTATTTAATTCGTCTACTAAAACAATTCCAAAGCCATAGGAGACAACAAACCAAATAGATAACAAGATTGACAGATACTTTAAGTTCGTTTTCCAATATTTTTTTTGATCGCTTATTTTCATCCTACTATTTTATATTATTATTTGTGATACCTTTTCTTATTATCTCAGTTTCTTTTAAACTATCTCTAATGCTTAACATGATATTTACAGAACAGATATTAGTATAAACTCGATTCATATACTTTTTCTAAAAAGTATTTTTTAATATAATTCTTTACAATATACAAGATTATTAATTTCTTAGCCGTTTACAACTAGTGTATTTATTTTTCTATATTGAGGGGATCAAAAGCTATGTTATTATAAAATTTCTGCTTTTATTTTACTCCATTTCTTCATCAATAAAAACGCTGAAAAAAGAGCAATAATTGTTAATAAAATTGCACTGTCATAATACCCATAAATCCAATATCCGGTAGCAAACATGCAACTATAAATTAGTATACATCCTAATAACATTGCTATAATTCCAGATGGAACGCTCCAACCCTTACCATTTTCACTTAATAATATTCCTTCTTTTTTTGCTCTATTGATTATTTTCTTCCATCCTGGACCTCCAGGCTGAGTTTTTTTATAAAAATTTTGTAATATTTCTTTTTGCTCTGGCTGGGTTACATAGGTAGCAAATAACCAACATAAAGTAGTTATTAAAACTACAAATGGATATTCGTAATAGTTTTGAAAAACTCCAGTTTTAGGAGCAAATAAATAGTCTCC
>JADFAM010000100.1 GCA_015665265.1 Flavobacterium sp. | reverse complement strand
GCAGCAGCTCTAATTCTATTAATGTACTTGTCTTTTTTGCTTAATTGAGCTAGTGTTTCTTTAATATTATCTGTAGCTCCTTGAGATAATACGGTCAAGTTATCAACATATTCTAAGGTCTTCCTTTTATCATTTTTTAAATCAGCTATAACCCTGTTTAGGTTAGCTAAATTAGAGTTGCATTGCTCATTTTCTAGAACACATTTAGTTAAACTATTTTTAACAGCTATCAATTCGTCTTTTGTTTGGTCGTGCCTAGCCTGAAGTTCTGCGTATTCTTTTTTAGAAATACAAGAACTAGCAAAAATTGACACGATTAATAGGTATACTATTTTTTTCATTTTTTTAAAATAAAATAATTAATTAACAAAGTTAAAAATATTGTCCTTATTATAATGATGATTAACAAAAATTTATTAACTATCCATAATAACTTTATATTATATCTTTATATCATTAAAATTTAACTCATGAAAAAGATTTTTTTTGTTTTTTTACTATCATCACTTTTTACTTTTAACTCATGTAATAATGAGATTGATACACCGATAAAACTTCAAGGGTTTGTTTTTGGAACGACGTATAATATAATTTATTACGATGTTGCTGATAATTTTGAAGATGATATTAATAAATTATTCGATGAAGTAAATCAATCTACTTCAACATACATGTATTCTTCAGATATATCAAGAATTAATAGAGGAGAAAAAGGTGTAAAAGTTGATAAATATTTTCAAGAGGTTTTTAATAAATCAAATCAAATTTTTAATGAAACTAATGGTTATTTTGATCCAACTGTTGGAAATTTAGTCAATGCTTGGGGATTTGGACCAGAAAAACCTTTAAACAATTTAGATAGTACTAAAGTAAAAGAGTTAATGAAATTTGTGGGTTTCGATAAAGTGAAATTAGTTGATAATGAAATTATTAAAGAGCATTTTGAAACATATTTTGACTTTAATTCCATAGGGAAAGGATATGGTTTAGATGTTATCGCTAGATTTTTAGAATCTAAAGGAATTAAAAATTATTTAGTTGAAATTGGTGGTGAGGTAAGATTAAAAGGAACCAAACCAAATGGAAAATTATGGACCGTTCAATTAGACGATCCAAACACAGACGGATCTCGCTCTGCTTTTAAAAAGTTAAATTTGACCAATATCTCTATGGCAAGTTCTGGAAATTATAGAAAATTCAGAATTTCCAAAAATGGAGAAAAATATGTTCATACAATCAACCCCAAAACAGGCTACGCAACTGAAAGTAATTTATTAGCTGCAACAGTTATCGCAGAATTAGACTGTGCTGATGTAGATGCCTATGCAACAGCTTTTATGGCTATGGGATTTGAAAAAACTAAAAAGTTTTTACAAGCCAATCCTTCTTTAAAAGTGGTGTTAATTTATGTAGATGAAAATGGTAAGTTGCTTGAGTTTGAGAACTAATTTTTATAAACTATGGGTAATAGTTCACCTTCCATTAATCTGTATCTACTTGAAATTTCCGAAGAAATTTTTTGAGTATAATTTACTTCTTCAACTTTAAAACCTATCGATCGAAGTTTATCAAAATAATCTAGTCCATATATTCGAACATGATCATATTGACCAAATATTTTTGCTCTTTCTTTTTTATCGGTTATTGAGTTATCCTCAAAAGTAGTTTCTCTATTTAAATCTTGAGGAATTTGAAAAACTCCCATTCCTCCTTTTTTCATAACTCTGAATAATTCTTTCATAGCTTTTGTATCATCTGGTATGTGTTCTAATACGTGATTACAAAAGATAATATCAAAAGTATTTTCTTTAAAAGGTAAGTCTGTAATATCCGCCTTTATATCTGCTATTGGAGAGTTTAAATCTGCGGTAATATATTCATGCTCTAAGTCTTTAAAACGATTTAAAAAACATTGTTCTGGGGCCATATGTAACACTTTTTTCTTGGTTGTGAAGAAGTCGGTTTCATTTTTTAAGTAGAGCCACAACAATCTATGTCTTTCTAAAGAAAGTGTACTAGGAGATAATACATTTTCTCTTTGATTTTCATAACCATAGGGTAAAAATTTTCTAAAACTTCTATTATCTATCGGATCCATATAAGAATTACCTCTTAAGTAAAAAGCTATCAAGGGCCTAGCCACATAACTTAATTTTATAAGTATTGGGCGAGGTATTGTGTTTAATATGATTTTGAATAATTTCAATAAATTAGATTACATGGGTGAGATACGGAATTCATTTTCTTCATCACTACTTATACCCAATGCTTCATAAACATATTTAAATGTGGATAAGAGTTCTGGTTTACCGTTAATTATAGCTATATCATGTTCAAAATGAGCACTTGGTTTACCATCCTTGGTTAAAATAGTCCATCCGTCACTAAGTTGATTTATTCTATGTGTACCCATGTTAATCATAGGTTCTATAGCTACTACCATACCATTAATCAATTTTTTTCCTCTTCCCCTTTTACCATAGTTTGGCATCTCAGGATCTTCATGCATTTTTTTTCCCAATCCATGACCAACCAATTCTCTCACTACTCCATAGCCTCTATCTTCACAATATTTTTGTATGGCATACCCAACATCGCCTATTCTATTCCCTGCTTTTAATTCTCGAATTCCCTCATACAAGCTTTGTTTGGTTACCTCCAATAGCTTTTGTGTTTCTTCTTCTATTTCTCCAACTGCAAATGTATATGCATGATCACCATAAAAACCATTTTTTAGGACACCACAATCAATAGAAATAATATCTCCTTCTTGTAGAGGTTTGTCATTTGGGATTCCATGTACTACTTGTGCATTAGGGCTCATGCAAAGTGTATTTGGGAAATCATATAAACCCAAAAATCCAGGGATAGCATCCTGAGAACGAATATATTCTTCAGCTATTTTGTCTAAAAATAAGGTAGTAACTCCAGGTTTAACCTCACTTGCAAGAATGCCAAGGGTTCTAGAAACTACTAGAGCACTTTCGCGCATAATTTCTATTTCTTCTCTTGTTTTTACTTTAATCATGTGAAAGTATTAGGTAAGTGTAAATATAAATTAATTTAAAAACATAGGGTACGAAACTTTACCCTAGAAAAGCTAAGAACATATAACACCAGATGATTTTATTTTTGGTAGGGGTGTTTGTAATTACCTTCTCGTAAGATTTTTAAAATATCTTTTTCTATTGTTTTTTTGGAATGTTCTACAAAGCGACCAATCTCTTTGCCATCTCTAAAAAAAATAAATGTAGGAGTATGTTTTATCGCAAATCCTTTTTGAAGATTAGTTGGAGTTTTCTTTCCAATTGTAATTCCAATCATTTTAAAATCATTTTCAAGATCAAATCCTGCTAACTCCATGATTTTATAAAACCTTGGTAGTTCTCTTTTACTGTCATGGCACCAACTTCCAATAAAAGATTTAATTGAAATATTGTTGAGTTTTTTTTTGATTTTCTGAACTATTTTTTGGTCTGGAGTATAATTATCATAATTTTTTGAGAACCAATTTTTGTATTTTCCATTTAAGAAATCAGACTTTTTAAGATATCCAATTAAATTACCATTGATATTACTCTTTTCTTGCGCATTGACCAATAAAAACGAACACAAGAATATTACAAATAAAAGCTTCTTCATCTTAAAGTAGTGATTTTCTTGTCATTTCTTTTGGTTGTTCAATACCTATTAATTCCAAGATAGTGGGAGCTATATCTCCAAGTACACCATTATTTATTGATTGAATTTCTTTATCAATAAGAATCATTGGAACAGGATTTGTTGTATGAGCAGTATGAGGGCTTCCGTCTGGATTCATCATCGTTTCACAATTTCCATGATCAGCAATCAGAAGGGTTGTATATCCATTTTGTAATCCAGTAGAAATCACCTCTTTTGTGCATTTGTCAACCGTTTCACACGCTTTTACTGCTGCGTCAAACACTCCTGTATGACCAACCATATCTCCATTAGCAAAATTCAAGCATACAAAATCTACTTCTCCCTTTTCTAACTCAGGTAAAATAGCATCTCTTATTTCGTAGGCACTCATTTCTGGTTTTAAATCGTAGGTTGCTACTTTTGGTGACGGACAAAGAAGTCTTTTTTCTCCATCAAATTCTTTTTCTCTTCCACCTGAAAAGAAAAAAGTAACATGAGGGTATTTTTCAGTTTCAGCGATTCTAATTTGTTTTTTATTTGCGTTCTCTAAAACTTCCCCCAACGTGTTTTCAATATTTTCACTGTTGTAAACCACTTTAATGTCTTTGAAAGTTTTATCATAATTGGTTAACGTAACAAAGTATAATGGAATCTTGTGCATGTTAAATTCCTCATTGTCATTTTGACTCAACACTTCTGTTAATTGTCTTCCTCTGTCTGTTCTAAAATTGAAGAAAATGACAACATCATCTTTTTTAATAGAGGCTTTAGGCTTATCGTTTTCATCAACCATTATTATAGGTTTAATGAACTCATCTGTTATTTTCTTATCATAACTTTTTTGTACACTATTCTTTGCGTTTGTTGAGTGTTCTCCAATTCCATTAACCAATGCATCATAGGCCAATTTCACCCTCTCCCATCTATTATCTCTATCCATTGCATAGTATCTACCTGTAATAGAGGCTAATTCTCCTGTAGTACTTTTCATATGCTTTTGAATATCATCAATAAAATAAGCACCTGATTTTGGATCACAGTCTCTTCCATCAGTAAATGCATGAAGAAAAACATTTTTAACTTCATGATCATTAGCAGCACTAAGTAAACCCTTTACGTGATTGATATGTGAATGAATTCCTCCATTAGACACCAACCCCAACAAATGCACATTTTTCTGGTGATCTCTAGCATACTTAAAAGCATTTAATAATTCTTCCTCTTTAGATAATTTACCTTCTCTAACGGCAATATTAATTTTTGCAAGATTTTGATAAACAATTCTACCAGCACCTAAATTCATATGACCTACTTCAGAATTTCCCATTTGACCATCAGGTAAACCTACATGTTCACCATCGGTTCTTAATTCTGAAGACGGGAATGTATCATATAGTGAGTTTATATAGGGTGTTTTTGCATTAAAAATTGCCGAAACATTTGGGTTTTGGGTAATTCCCCAGCCGTCTAAAATTAATAAGATTACTTTCTTGTTCATGATGTGTTTTGAATTGTAAAAGTAAGAAAGATTTTAAGGTGTTTATTAAAATTTTGCGAAACCGATACAGTAAATCACAATAATTAGCAGGATAAGAATAGCAGCAGTTTTTCTAATAAGTTCTTTTTTGTTTTCTTTTCGAAGTTTCTCTTTGATGTCTCGTAACTATTTTTTAGAAGCATTTCTGTGAAAAAACAATTTTGTTTTTGTTGAATAGCTGCCATTTTTATCAAGTTTTTTAAAAGCACTCTGTTGAGCTCTTTTATTATTTTTGATACTCATTATCATGGTTGCAATAGAACTTATACTCAATATTAATTAGCGTTACTTATTAGTGATGAAAAACATTAAAACGTTACATTATTTGAATATTTATAACTCTAAATTGTTTAATTTTACGAACTAATTGAGAATTTAATTACTAATTTATTATGAGTTTATTTGGAATGTTTAGCCATAAAGAGGCTACAAATAAAATTGAGGAATATTTGAAAAAAGGAGCTATTATTTTAGATGTTAGAACTCTTCAAGAATGGAATGAGGGGCATATTAATGGTTCAGAGCATATTGTTTTAAATTCTATTCCTGATCATATAGAACGTATCAAAGGATTTCAAAAACCTATAATAGCAGTATGTAAAAGTGGTGGAAGAAGTCAGAGTGCTACAGATTTTTTATCTCAACATGGAATAGACATCATCAACGGAGGTCCATGGGGTAACATTTTAAAATTTATAGATTAATTCTAAACGGTGATTCTTTTAAAAAGTAATATGAGGATATTTTTTCTTGAGGGCTTCAATTTTTTTTTGAAGAGAAGATAAAAATTCACGGTATTCATTAGAATCAGTGTTAAACGGTTTGTGCTCTAAACCTCTTTGAATTTTTATCACTTGCTTTTTTAGATCTATTGCCTCATCCGATAACCAATTTTTATAAAATTTTTCCCAAATATAATTTACAGCTATTTGATTAGGGTGAATCATATCTTCTTTGTAGAAACGATAATCTCGTAATTCATCCATCATAATTTCATAACTTGGAAAATAGAAAGTATTTTCTTGCTTTTTTATGATTTGATGAAGGGCTGAAATTAAATGAGATTTACTCTGTTGATTTTCAATAAATCCATCCTTTAAATGACGAACAGGGGATACAGTAAAGATGAAATTTATATCTGGATTAACTTTTCTAATCAAAGAAATTATTGATGAAAGGCTTTTATTAATTTCGGTAATTGGTAATAGTTCTTTTTTAAATTTATGTTGAGGAACTTTATGACAATTAGCAACGATTTTACCAGACTCTAAAAAACGATATACCCAAGAAGATCCTAGCGTAATTATCATATGAGTACTACTTTTTAAAGCTGTATTTATTAATGCAGATGCTTTGTTAAGTTTTTCTATAATCTCCTCTTTTAATGAGGAACTCAGTTTTGAATGTGCTTCAAAAGACTGCCATCGTTCATTAAAATAAAAGATATCTTTTTCAGTATATTCTTTTTTACAAAGGGCATTTTTAATAATTGTTTCTATTGCTTTTGGATGAAATAAAATGCCAAAAGGATTAAGAATTGATTGAAATTTATGATACCTTAATTTTTGCCCAATATTATCTGAAAAACAAGAGCCCAGTAGAAATATCTTTGAATTGTAATCTATAGGGTTACAGGTGTTTTTAGAAAACGGTATGTGAGTTTGAAGATTAATAAAACTGGTTTTAACTTGAGTTCCCTTTTGTATTGATTATTTTAATTTTTAATAACTGACGGATTAATGTTAACCCAAATACGTTATTGCTTTTTCTAAAGCTTCCTGAATTCCTGAGGGGTTTTTTCCACCTGCTGTTGCAAAAAATGCTTGACCACCTCCGCCACCTTGAATATACTTTCCTAATTCTCTAACAATAGTTCCTGCATTTAAATTTTTACTAGCTACAATTCCTTTTGATACATAACAGGTTAAAATCGCTTTTCCATTTGTCTCAGCTCCAAACAATAAGAATAAATTTTTAAACTCACTTCCTAATTCGAATGCCAGCGTTTTGATACTATTTGCATCTAAATCAATTTTTTTTGC
>JADFAM010000094.1 GCA_015665265.1 Flavobacterium sp. | reverse complement strand
TTAACTCCCAAACAGCCGAAGAAATCATAGCAAATTATTTTGAAAATACAGGAGGGATAGAAAACTGGGCAAAGTTAGAAGGAATTAAGATGAGCGCAAAAGTAAATCAGGGTGGTATGGAAATTCCGTTAGAAATCACTCAGTTAAAGAATGGTAATCAAATGACCGTAATAAATTTTCAGGGTTTAGAGCTTAAACAAGGAGTTTTTGATGGTGAGGTTCTGTGGAGCACTAATTTTCAGACACAAAAAGCCGAAAAAAGTGATCAAGAGTCTACAGATAATATGAAACTTCAAGCACAAGATTTTCCTGACGCTTTTTACAACTACAAAGAGAAAGGATATACAGTAGAGTTGTTAGGTAAAGAAGATTTAGAAGGAACAGAAACCTTTAAAATTAAATTGACTAAAAAACCGATGACTGTAGACGGTAAAGAGGTAGAAAATTCAAGTATCTATTTTTTTGATGCTGAAAATTTTGTTCCTATTGTTGTACATTCTGAAATAAGAATGGGGCCTGGTAAAGGGATGATATCGGAAACAAAACTAAGTGATTATCAAGAAGTTGAAGGAATGTATTTCCCGTTTTCTATGACTCAAGGTGTTAAAGATGGCGGTGGCCAGCCAATTACCATGGATAAAATTGAATTAAATCCAACTGTAGATCCAAGTGCTTTCAAATTTCCAGAAGAAATTACAGAAGGAGAAAATAAAAAATAATTATATCAGTAAAAAAAGAGTCTGTATAAATTTATACAGGCTCTTTTTTTACCAATCAATCATAAAATCTTACAAACATGAAAAAACTAATAATCTTAGTTTTGGGATTGGCTTTGCTGCCTTTTAGCAGTGGCGCCCAAAACTCATCTTCCGTTGATTTGAAAAATTTATTTGGAGATTTAAGAGCACGGCATATAGGACCTGCTTTAATGAGTGGCCGAATAAATGATATGGAAGTTCACCCTACTAATAATCAAATTATTTACGCTGGAACAGCTGGTGGAGGTGTATGGAAATCGAATGATGCCGGTACTACTTTTAACCCAATATTTGATGATCATAGCCAATCCATTGGAGCTGTAGCTATTGATCCTAATGATCCTGATAACGTAATCTACGTTGGAACAGGTGAAACTTGGACTAGAAATAGTGTTTCATACGGAGATGGGCTATATAAATCTACAGACGGTGGTTCTAATTGGAAAAAACTTGGTTTTGATAAATCAGAACGCATTGCAAATATTATTGTAAATCCAAAGAACTCTAAAGAGGTATATGTTGCAGTTTTAGGAGCCTTATGGTCAGATAGTGATGAACGAGGAGTTTTTAAATCTACTGATGGTGGTGAAACTTGGAGCAAAATATTATATGTTGATGAAAAAACTGGAGCTGCAGATATGACTATAGATCCTAAAGATCCCTCGATTCTATATGTTTCAATGTGGGAATTTAGAAGAACAGCCTGGTCTTTTTCATCTGGTGGTGATAACAGTGCATTGTATAAATCTACAGATGCTGGAAAAACTTGGAATAAAATTCATAATGGATTTCCTGATGGACAACTAGGGAGATTAGCCATAGCAGTAGCTCCATCAGATTCTACTATTTTATACACAGTAATTGAAGCAGAAGATCCAAAGCGAAAAGGATTGTATAGAAGCGACGATGCAGGAGCTAATTGGAAACAATTAAATAATGATTTCGGTATTACTGTTCGTCCATTTTATTTTTCAAGAATTACTGTAGATCCAAGAAACCCAGATGTAGTTGTAAAAGGAGGTTTATCGGGCTCAATTTCAAAAGATGGTGGTAAAACATTCAAATCTTTAGGAAATATGCATAGCGATATTCATGATATTGTATTTGATATTCATGATTCAGATAGAATGTATGCAGGTACAGATGGTGGTGTCTATCGTTCTTGGAATGGAGGTACCACAATGGAAATTGTAGAAAATTTACCCTTATCACAGTTTTATCATATAAGTGTAGATAATGCAGAGCCCTACAACATATACGGAGGACTTCAAGACAATGGTTCTTGGTACGGACCATCGTCATCGAGTGGTGGAATCAATGCAGGTGATTGGAATTCTATTGGTGGAGGTGATGGTTTTAGGGTATTAAAACATCCAACAAAAAATATTATTTATTCAGAAATGCAAGGGGCAGAAAATGTTTGGAGATATGATGTTGATAATAAACTAGTAAAGACAATTCAGCCCTTAGAACAAGCAGGGTATGAAGATTTACGTTTTAATTGGAATGCACCAATGGCTATAAGTGCTCATCAGCCAGATCGTTTTTATATGGGGAGTCAGTTTCTTCATAAATCTGAGGATATGGGAGATACATGGGAAATTATTTCTCCTGATCTATCTACCAATGATTCTACGAAACAACAACAAGCAGATTCTGGAGGATTATCAATGGACAATTCTGGAGCAGAAAACCACACAACAATATTTACAATAGCGGAATCTCCTTTAGATGAAAATATCATATGGGTAGGTACAGATGATGGTAATGTTCAAGTGACAAAAGATGGTGGAAAAAACTGGCAAAATGTTGTGAGTAATATTCAAGGGTTGCCAAGTAATTCTTGGACATACCATATAGAGGCAAGTGTTCATGGAAAAGGAATAGCATATGCTGTTTTTGATGGTCATAACAGTGGTGATATGCAGCCCTATGTATATAAAACATCAGACTTTGGAACAACTTGGACTAACATCATTACAGACAACGTTATTGGTACCTCTAGGAATATTCAAGAAGACTATAAGAATGAAAATCTATTATTTTTAGGAACCGAATTTGGACTTTATATTACCGCTGATGGTGGTAAAAATTGGGAAAAATTCACTAAAAACGTACCACCAGTAGCCGTTCATTTTATTGATCTACAAAAACAAACTAATGATTTGGTTCTTGGAACACATGGTAGAGGTATCATCATCATTGAAGACATTTCTCCATTGCGTGAAATTACTACAGAAGTTTTAAAATCTAAACTTCATTTTTTTAGTTCTAAACCAATGAAATTATCTGATGAAAGTGGGTTTGCAGGTAGTTTTGGAGCTGAAACTCAATTTGTGGGAGAAAATGCTAACAGATCACCTCAAATAAAATATTTACTACCTAAACGACATACTTTTGGAAAGATGAGTATGGAAATAAAAAATAGTAAAGGTGAGGTTGTTTCTAAATTATCTCCTGGAAAATCAAAAGGTATCAATATTGTAAATTGGTCAGGAAACATCAAACAACCTAAAGTTGCCAAGGGAAAAACTCTCGCATTTGGTGGTTTTGCAACACCAAGAGTAGAAGCAGGTTCATATACAGCAGTTATAACAAAAGGGAGGGACGTATACGAGCATACTTTTGAAATTGTTTATGATGAGCGATCTGGTTTAACTTCAGCAGATAGAAAGATGAAACATGATATCATGTCTAAGATGTATAAAATGACTGAAGAATTAGCTTACATGGTTTATCAAATTGATGCTTTTATTGAAGCGCCTGAGACAAAAAGTAAACTAAAATCAAAATTAAATGAACTAAAGAAAACTTTAGTCATTACAACTGGAGATAATTATGTTGGTAGTGCTGAACCCGAGTTAAGAGAAAAACTAGCAGATTTATTTAGTAAAATTGTTGGGAGTTATGACAAACCCTCAAATTCTGAATTAGAATTTTTATCCATAGTTGAAAATCGTTATTCAAAAGCAAAAGAAGACTTCAATAAGATTTCAAAAAAAATAAAATCTAAAGAGGAAATCAAACTAAAAACTTTTGAAGAATTTACAAAGTAAAATTAAAGCCCCAAAAGGGGCTTTTTTAATTTTATAGTTTACTTTAAATGATATTGTATAATTAGTTCCTCTATTTCAAAAAACTTCGTACATTTGCGCCCACTTATCACGAGATGGTAGGATTATTAATAACCAAGGTCGAGAACCTTAAAAAATTAAAAAAATGTCAGTAAAAATTAGATTACAAAGACACGGAAAAAAAGGAAAACCATTTTATTGGATTGTTGCAGCAGATGCAAGAGCAAAAAGAGATGGACGCTTTTTAGAGAAATTAGGAACTTATAACCCTAATACTAATCCAGCAACTGTTAATTTAGATGTTGATGGTGCTGTAAAATGGTTGCAGAATGGTGCACAACCAACAGACACTGCAAAAACTATTTTATCTTACAAAGGAGCAATGCTTAAAAATCATTTAGTTGGTGGTGTAAGAAAAGGTGCTTTAACAGAAGAACAAGCTGAAGAGAAATTTCAAGCTTGGTTAGAAGAAAAAGCAGGTAAAGTAGCCTCTAAAGAAGAAAATGTAGCAAAAGTAAAATCAGAAGCAAAAGCAAAAGCATTAGAAGCAGAGAAAGCTGTGAATGAAGCTAGAGTTGCTGCTGCTGTTGAAGAAGCTGCTCCAGAGGTTGTTGAAGAAGAAGTTGCTGAAGAAGCTACTCCAGAAGTAGCTGAAGAAGCCGCTCCTGAGGTTGTTGAGGAAGCTGCTCCAGAGGTAGTTGCTGAAGAAGCTACTCCAAAAGAAGCTGCCGAAGAGAAAAAAGAGGATTCTGCTGAATAAGCAAAAACTTTTATCGATATGCGTAAAGAAGATTGTTTTTATTTGGGCAATATCGTAAAAAAACACAGTTTTAAAGGAGAAGTCGTTATCAAATTAGATACTGATGAACCTGAATTGTATAAAAACATGGAATCAGTATTTGTCGACCTAGGTGGCAATTTGGTTCCATTTTTTATTAAAAAAAGTTCGTTGAGCAGAAGCACTATGTTACGTGTTCATTTTGAGGATGTAAATAGTGAGGAAGAAGCAGATTTTATAATGAAAGCTGGAATTTATCTTCCTTTAAATCTATTGCCTAAACTTGAAGGAAAACAATTTTATTTTCATGAAATTATTGGATTTCATGTTATTGATGAAATTCATGGTGATGTAGGTGTTTTAGTTTACATTAATGATAAAGCTGCTCAGCCTATGTTTGAAATTGAGAACGGAGATGTAGAGATTTTCATTCCAATGATAGATGATTTTATTAAAAAGATAGACAGAGAAAACAAACAAATACACGTAAAAACCCCTGAGGGTCTAATTGATTTGTATTTGAATTAGAGAGGTGGCCGAGTGGTCGAAGGCGCACGCCTGGAAAGTGTGTATACCTCTCAAGGGTATCGAGGGTTCGAATCCCTTCCTCTCTGCAAAAGAAAACTCGCAACGAAAGATGCGGGTTTTTCTTTTTTGAATGTATCAAAAGCTTACTTTTGAAAATATAATTTATAATGAATAAACCATTTCATTTTAAGGAGTTTACTATTAATCAGGATAAGACAGCTATGAAAGTAGGTACAGATGCCGTACTTTTAGGAGCTTGGTGTTCATTAGAAACATGTCCAGGTACTATTTTAGATGTGGGTTCAGGAACTGGGTTAATATCTTTGATGATGGCCCAACGTAGTGATGCTGAGACTATTGATGCAGTAGAGATTGATCCTAATGCATATGAACAAAATGTTGCTAATTTTGAAAAATCAGATTGGTCTGATCGCTTATTTTGCTATCATAGCTCTTTTCAAGATTTTTCAAAGGAAATGAAAGAAGAGGATGAAGAATATGACCTTATTATTTCCAATCCACCATTTTATAATGACAATTTTGAGACAAATGATACATCAAGAAATACAGCCAGATTCACTTCTGCGTTGTCATTTGAGGATTTATTAGAAGGCACATCAAAAATACTCTCAGATTCAGGGGTTTTCACAATTATTATCCCTTTTAAGGAGGAAGTAGCTTTTGTAAGCTTGGCTAGAAAATATAGGTTATTTTTAAATAGGGTCTGTAGCGTTAGAGGGACTGAGAATTCAGAAATAAAAAGAAGTATGTTAGAATTTTCTTTTCATCTGAAAGAGTTGGAAGAAACAACTTTAGTTATTGAAAAAGATCGTCATATATACACACAAGAATATGTAAATTTAACTAAGGATTTTTATCTAAAAATGTGATAAACATTAGTTATATAAAAAACTTACTATCCAGTAACATTTTCTGGATTATATCCCAAATAAGGAACCTTTTTTTCTTTAAATTCAATACCATATTGCTCTAATTCTTTTAAAATTGGAGCATATACTTCTTTGGTAATTGGTAGCTGAACTCCTGGAGTGGTAATCTCCTTATTAAGTATTTTTAGAGTAGCAATAGCAACTGGTAATCCAACAGTTTTTGCCATAGCTGTAAATGTTTGATTTTCTCCCTTTACAACTAAACTACTTTCTATCTGGTGTTTTTCACCATTTAACTCATACCCAAATTTATGATGCATAACAATCATATCTTTTTCTTCCTCCTCTAGGGTCCAAGAGTCGGACAATATTTTTTGCAACATCTGGGCTGGTGTAGCATTGCTTACTCCTATTTTTTTTGTTTCACTAAAAAGATCCAATTCTACAAGTTTATCCCAAACGATGTCATCTTGGTCAATTTTTAGGTAAGATCTTAATTTCAATTCAACAGAATCGTTAGGGGAATAGGCTAAAAATAAATTCACAAAATCTCGATATGTCATGTTTTCAGAGTCTTCTATGGTATAGCTATCGTCTGTCATACCCAATTGAATAAAAATATTCCAAGCTCTAGAAAACCCTACTTTTCTGATGGTTCCTCTATACATGGTGCGAATGTCTTCTAGGCCATAAATACTTCTGTATTTTAGAGAATCTCTATTAGCATAAGCTTCAAATTTACCATTGCCATGTAAGCTTAAGAATTCTGTTCTTCTAAATAATTTATGATAAGGAATATACTTATAAGTACCTTCTTGAATAAACATTGCAGCTCCTCCTTGACCAGCTAATACAACATTTCTTGGGTTCCAAGTAAATTTATAGTTCCATAGGTTATTATCACTTTCTGGTGCTACCAAACCACCTGTAAAAGACTCAAAAAGTATCATTTTTGCACCTAGATCACTAATTCTATGAATTACTTCCATAGCACTCATGTGATCAATTCCAGGATCTACACCAATTTCATTCATAAATACCAATCCTTTTTTTTCGGCCTCGCTATTTAATTCACTCATTTCTGGTGAAATATATGAGGCAGTAACCATATGTTTTTCGAAATAGAGACAATCTTTAGCTACTTCAATATGAAACCTAGCTGGTAACATGGATACTACGATATCAGCTTTTTGTATTTCCTCTCTTCGTTGAGTTTTATTAAAAACATCAAATTGAAGTGCGGAAGAGTTAGGATGATTTCTAGCACTA
Source organism: Flavobacterium sp. (assembly GCA_015665265.1). Taxonomy (GTDB): domain Bacteria; phylum Bacteroidota; class Bacteroidia; order Flavobacteriales; family Flavobacteriaceae; genus Polaribacter. The sequence goes on along the minus strand of JADFAM010000094.1, from coordinate 158 downwards.
GTCTTTGCATTCTCTAAAGAAATATCTGCAATGGTAATGTGTAACTTTTCAGCTGTTGATTTTTTTTGAAGGTAGTCTGTTAAGTACGAGCAAGATTTTCCAGCTCCAATAACTAGGATATTTCTCATTATAGAATTATGTTTATTTTTGATTGATCA
>JADFAM010000059.1 GCA_015665265.1 Flavobacterium sp. | reverse complement strand
CTTTCATTTTGCCACTTTAGATATTAGACAAGATAGTAGGGTGCATCATAACGCATTTACCAATATGGTGCAAGAATTACTAGATGCTAAAGACACTACCTTTCCAGAAAACTACTTAACACTATCTGAAAAGAAGCAAGTAGCTGTGCTATCAAAAGCGAAAGGAGATATAGATCCAAGCATTTTTTCAGACGAAATGTTGGTAAAAACACTACAGTCTATACAAGCCATCAAAGAAATACAATACAGAAATGGAAAGCGTGGTGCCAATAGATACATTATTAGCAATAATCAAACTGCCTTAAATGTAATGCAAACCTTTGCCATGCTTAATCTTTCTGGCTTTGGTGATGTATTGCCAGTAGATGTAATTCCTCTTTTTGAAACCGTAGACGATTTACAAAATGCGGCCTCAGTAATGAGAACATTGTATTCTAATACAGCGTACAGAAATCATGTAAGCCAACGAAAAGACAAGCAAACCATAATGCTTGGTTTTTCAGATGGTACTAAAGATGGTGGTTATTTAATGGCCAATTGGTCTATTTTTAAAGCCAAAGAAGAACTTACTGCTATTTCTAGAGAATTTGGTATTGAAGTTATTTTCTTTGATGGACGTGGTGGACCACCAGCACGTGGAGGAGGAAAAACACATCAGTTTTACGCTTCTTTAGGCCCCACCATTGAAGACAAAGAAATACAGCTTACCATTCAAGGGCAAACCATTAGTTCTAATTTTGGAACCATAAGTTCTTCTCAGTTTAATCTAGAACAATTATTGAGTTCTGGAATTAAAAATGAAGTATTCCAAAAAGATCAACTAAGTGATGCGCATCGTGTAATAATGAACGACATTGCAAACACCAGTTACGAAACCTATGTGGCCTTTAAAAACCACGAAAAGTTTTTACCGTATTTAGAAAAAATGAGTACACTACAATATTATGCCAAAACCAATATTGGAAGTAGACCTAGTAAACGATCGCAATCTGACACCCTAGATTTTTCAGATTTAAGAGCCATCCCTTTTGTGGGGAGTTGGAGCCAGTTAAAGCAAAATGTTCCAGGATTTTATGGGGTAGGAACTGCCTTAAAAAAGTATGAAGACAATGGAGAGTTTGATAAACTTATCGATTTTTACAACCACTCAGATTTTCTAAAAACACTCTTAGAAAATAGTGTGATGAGTTTAACAAAATCGTTTTTTGAACTCACGGCCTATATGGCAGAAGACGAAGAATTTGGCGAATTCTGGACACTTATTTACGAAGAATACAAGACCACCAAACGCTTATTACTAAAAATAGCAGACCATATAGAACTCATGGAAAACTACCCAGACGGGAAAGCTTCTATAGAAACACGAGAAGATATTGTACTGCCTTTACTTACCATACAACAGTATGCTTTAAAAAAGATACAAGAAATTTTAGCCAGCAAGAGACCGTCTTCGAAAGAATTAGATACCTATCAAAAAATGGTCACACGTTCGTTATTTGGAAATATTAATGCAAGTAGGAATTCGGCTTAACGGTCTAGTATAAGAATAGTAGTGGATTTATAAACACTACTTTTCGAATTAGACCTGACCATAAACATAAAAAATCGATATCGATTAAGCACCAAAACCGCTATTATTTTTATACATTGTTGGTCACTGGTTTTTTTTACTTTGTCAGTAAATGTTTATCTAAAAAATCATATACAAGATTAAAATGTTCTAAAGGCGCTATATGTCCGCCGTCTAGTTTTATATGTTCGTTGTAATAATTGAAATTTTTGTTTTTTAATCTTTTAATTAATTTATCAGACATCTCGGTAGCAGGCCACATTTCGTCATTTATACCTGACAGAATTAGAATAGCTCCATTAATATTTTCCACTTGAATCTCTGCCTTTTTTGAGGCTTCTTTATCTTCAAGCATCATCTTATGAGCAGTGTATAAATCTCCTTTTAATGCTGGTGAGATTGTTTTTAATGATGCAGGTACATAGGGAACTTCTTTTCCTTTGTAAGTCCAAGAAGAAGTATTTGCAGACCAAGTAATCGCAGGGAAGCTTACATTTGATGTCGACATTGCAATAACTGCACTAAAATAGTTAAATCTACTAGCTAAATTCAAGACTAATTCGCCACCACGTGAACCTCCAATAAGTGCAATTTTTGATTTATCGATTTTGGGATTTTTGGCGATGTTCATTATAGTGTCCGAAATTGCATCTAATGAAATTCTGTCAAGATTTTTCGGTGTTCCGTCAGCATTAAAATATCCTATTGCTAAAATCGCATAACCTTTTTGAATAAGACTATCCCTTTTACTTTTCATATGGTTTCTGTGCCAATCAATTCCACCTTCTGCACCACCAAAAGCTACAATTAAAGGTTGATTATCAGAATCCCCTATATATAATAGAGTTTCTACAACTCCATGCTGTTTTGATAGATTTGGGACATAAGTAAATATGTAAACTATTCCTGAAATTAAGGCTATAACTAGGATTAATAATATTCTTTTGATTCTTTTCTTCATTTTGAGTTTTAAAGAAATTTTTTCTGTTCCAAAAATATATATAAATACATTTTAAGTCAACCCCTATAAATGGGTAAATTTACACCTCCCTATTTACGGGGAGCCCCTTTCATATATGAGAAAAACATCTTCTTTATCCTTTTATTTAGTGAAATTATTGAGTACATTTAAAGAAAAAAATGTTAGAAAAAGCATATGGCTCTGCCGTCTTTGGCATAGAAGCTACCACCATAACGGTAGAAGTAAATATAGATAAAGGAATAGGCTATCATTTGGTGGGTTTACCAGACAATGCAGTACGTGAAAGTAGTTATCGTATTTCTGCAGCACTTAACAACAACAACTTTAAATTACCCGGAAAGAAAATAACCATTAACATGGCACCTGCAGACCTACGCAAAGAAGGAGCTGCTTATGATTTAACGCTAGCCATGGGCATTTTAGCGGCCTCCAAGCAAATAGCTTTTACAGATTTAGCACAGTATATGATCATGGGAGAATTGTCTTTAGATGGCAATGTACAACCTATAAAAGGAGCTTTACCTATTGCTATTAAAGCCAAAGAAGAGGGTTTTACCTCCTTTATTCTTCCTCAAAAAAATGCTAGAGAAGCAGCCATCGTTGAAGGCTTAGAGGTATTGGGTGTAGACAACATTATGGAAGTTATTGAGCATTTTAATGGCAAAAAAAAGATAGTACCCACCAAGGTAGATACCAAAGCTGAGTTTTATAAAAATTTAGTGCTCCCCGAGTTTGACTTTTCTGATGTAAAAGGGCAAGAATCTATTAAACGGTGCATGGAAATTGCCGCAGCCGGAGGGCATAATATTATTCTTATTGGCCCTCCTGGATCTGGAAAAACCATGTTGGCAAAAAGACTGCCTTCTATTTTACCACCCATGTCTTTAGAGGAAGCCCTAGAAACTACCAAAATTCATTCTGTTGTGGGTAAAACAAAAGATCATGGGTTGTTATATGAACGGCCATTTAGAGCCCCACATCACACCATATCTGATGTAGCTCTAGTTGGTGGCGGACAATACCCACAACCCGGAGAGATCTCTTTATCTCATAATGGGGTGTTGTTTTTAGATGAACTCCCAGAATTTAAGCGTACGGTTTTAGAAGTAATGAGGCAACCCCTTGAAGATAGAGAGGTAACCATCTCTAGGGCACGTTTTACGGTTACCTACCCTAGTAGTTTTATGTTGGTGGCCAGTATGAATCCTAGCCCTTCTGGTTTTTTTAATGATGGAAACAACCCCTTGGCAAGTTCACCTCAGGAAATGCAGCGCTATTTGGGAAGAATTTCAGGGCCATTATTAGATAGAATAGACATTCATATAGAAGTAACCCCAGTTCCTTTTGAAAAACTCTCAGAAGAGCGTAAAGGAGAATCTTCGGTAGCCATTAGAAAACGAGTTACTGCGGCGAGAGAGTTGCAAAAACTGCGTTTTAAAGGGTTTAAAAATGTACACTATAATGCACAAATGAACGTAAAACACATCCGTGAATTTTGTAAACTATCTGTGGATAGTTTATCTTTATTAAAAACAGCCATGGAAAAATTAAATCTTTCAGCTAGAGCCTACGATAGAATATTAAAAGTATCTAGAACCATTGCAGATCTAGATGCATCAGAGGACATTACACCATCTCACATAGCAGAAGCTATACAATACAGAAGTTTAGACAGAGAGGGTTGGTTGGGTTAAAAAATAAATGGAATTACAAAGATGTAATACAAAATAAGTAAGCCTACAGCTAAGAGATTTAAAAGTACTCCAGCACGTACCATTTCACTCACTTTTACATAGCCGCTAGCAAATACAATGGCATTTGGCGGTGTGGCCATGGGCAGCATAAAGGCACAACTACTTGCCATGGTTACAGGAATCAATACATTTAAAATAGGAATGTTTAAACCAATAGCGATACCAGCAACCACTGGAGCCAGCACGGCAACCAGGGCAACGTTACTCATAAGTTCTGTCATAAAGAGCATTAAAACAATAAGCAAACTCACCACAATTAAGGAGCTAAAGCCACCGTTTTGAATACTTTCTGTAATCATTGCTACCAAACCACTGGTAGCCATTCCTTTGGCTAAGGCTAAACCTCCTCCAAACAGTAATAAAATACCCCAAGCCAGCTTACTAGTATCATTCCAATGCAATATAAAATTCCCTTTTGTAAAGCTTAACGGAATGGTAAATAAGGAAACAGCCCCAACCAAACTGATAATGGTGTCTGATAGTTGAAGGCCCGGAAAAATATAATTAATAAGAGTTCTAGAGATCCATAAAAAAACAGTGACTGCAAAAACAGTAAGCACTCTTTTCTCTTCTTGAGAAATAGCTCCTAAACTTTTTAATTCGGTAGAAATTAAATTTGCTGAAGCCGAAAACTGAATATCATTGCAAGGAAACATGATTTTTACCAACACCACATAACACAAACCCACCATGATGATTGAAAATGGTAATCCCATGGTCATCCATTTTAAAAAAGAAATTTGTGTATTGTATTCACTTTCTAATAAGCCTATTAATACAGAATTTGGTGGCGTTCCAATTACCGTTGCAATACCTCCAGCATTGGCAGAAAAAGCAATACCAAGCATCACACTTAAGGCAAAATTTTTATCTCCTTTGGTAAACCCGTCTTGGTCATCTATAAGTAATTTAATCACAGAAATGGCTATGGGTAACATCACAACAGTACTTGCGGTATTGCTAATCCACATACTCATAAATGCGGTAGCAATCATAAACCCAAGAACAACTTTATTGGGGGTGGTACCCGTCATTTTTATAATGGTAAGCGCAATTCTTTTATGAAGATTTACTTTTTCTAGGGCTAGAGCTAATACAAAACCCCCAAAAAATAGAAAGATAATAGGACTTCCATAATTGGCCCCTACATCTGCAATGGGCATTACTTTTAATAATGGAAATAATATAAGAGGTAACAAAGCAGTTACTGCAATATGCACTGCCTCAGTAATCCACCAAATCACCATCCAAATAGCAACAGCTATTACAGCGTCTCCAGTTTCAGAAACCAGATGAAAAGGAAGGTTTAGAACTATAAAAAATAGTATGGGAGCTAAGAGTAAGCCTATCTTTTTAGAAAGTGCCATAAATAGTATTAAATGCTAAAGATAAAAAACCTCTCCATATGGAGAGGTTTTTTATGTAAAAGAATACATTTTTTAGTATCTGTAGTACTCAGGTTTAAAAGGTCCCTCTTGTTTTACACCAATATAATCTGTTATTATTAGGTCTAAAATCTAAATTAGATAATTAAATAAATGAATACTCTATTTGATAAAAATTTTGCAAAAAAGATAATTTATTAAAGTTTTAATTTTTGTCGGTATAAAAAATAACCAGTATAATTGTAACTAGTAATCCCTATAATTATAATCATTTAATTAAAATTAATATGTCTCATATTAAATACATTATAGGGTTTATTGTATTGTTTAGCAACACCTTAGTTAGCAATAATTTTTCAAATAATAACTTTACAATTCATAAAATTTATGATGATGAAATATTTTACAATTTTGTTTCTTATGAAAATGAATTATATATAAGTTCTAGTAATGGTATATACAAAGTTGATGTATCAGGAGATCATTTAATTCTTTTTGATGCATCTATTTCTGGCCCAATAAATACAATTTTTGAAAGAAATAATAATTTTAAAATTAAATTTATTGAATTACCAAATGTGTATCCTAACCTTTATGCCGAATCAATAACTGATTTTGCTTACCTAGATAATAATCTTTATGTCATAGCAAGAGGGAAATTATTAATATACAATAACCTTAAATATTCATTTAATTCTGCAGGGAGTGTAAGATCAATTACTGATAATGCAATTGGCACGTATGGTGGTGTCTATATTAATGGCAAGAAATTAAATAAAATTACCTACACAGATGGGCAAATTAGAAAATTTGACAGCATAACATTTGTTTGCTATAATGGTTTATTGAGCTTTAAAGATAATATAGAGACTAAGTTATACAATAATGATAATTCAATTAGAACTAAAGGAGAGTACGGAGCAATATCAGACATCTATGCTATAGACAATTCAAAGTACATCGTTATTTCTGATAAGGGGATTTACAGATATGATTATGAGTTAAATGTATTTGATATAATTTACACCAATCAAAATAAAATTATTCCTATCAGAAATAAGATAGATTCCAGAATTAAGGATACAGGAGAATTTCACTTTATAGACGATAAAAGATATATTTCTCTGAATGTAAAAGATAATAAGATAGATATAATAGAAAGCAATATCAAATATGAAATCAAGGACATTTTAGAAAGTGATGTTAATGGAAATGATTTTTATGCAATTTCAAAAGATAATTTATTACTAAGTTTAAAAAGAACTAAGGAAGGTATAAAATTAGAAGACCAATATCCTATTAAAACAACAGCACATACGATTTCAGATTATGAAAATTTGATATTTTTATCTGGTGACAAAGGGTTAAGTGTTTTTGAAAAAACAAAAAAAAAGATCTATGATAATTATATTGTAGATGAATTTAATAAAGGTGCAATTTATAAGGGAAACAATAAAATAAGTTTTGGAAGTATCCATGGTGTTTACTCTATAGATGATGTAACTGATTTTGAGAAAAATATAATCTTCAAAGATTTTAAAATAAGGAAAAACAGGCTATACCTATATATTGGCTTAGGGTTGTTGATTATTATTTTGGTAGTAATGATTAGGGCTTTAACCAAAAAAAATATTACAGAAGAACAGTTAATTTTTAATATAAAGCGTTTTATTCGTAAAAACTTGAGTAGCGTAACATTGAAAATGTTAGAGATTGAATTTAATTTAGATTACAATGAAATTAACAGTATAAATAAAAATTTTAAACCTGCTAAGTATATAAAAACCGAAAGGTTAGATTTAACAAAAAAAATGCTTTTAAATAAAAAAACAATATCAGAAATATCAGAGAAAACTGGATATTCTGAAACATATCTTCTAAAAAATAAATATAAGTTTTTAAGATAAAATTTATATCCGATAAATTTATTTTAAATAGTAAATCTCCAACAAAATTAACTCTCAAAAGAATTAATTATTTAATACTCTTTCAAAAAAAAATTCACATTCAAAAAGATATTTTT
>JADFAM010000013.1 GCA_015665265.1 Flavobacterium sp. | reverse complement strand
TTTTAGATCTAAAGATAAAAAACCATCTAAGTCATTAGTTTTTAAAACAACTTCATCCAATTCATAGGTGGAATTTGTCAAGAAAACGTCTAAAACCTCTGATCTGTAAATGAAATCATTTATGATACGATAAACAGTTTTATGTTGTACTGAACTGAACTGAAGAGTGTCACCTACAGAAACAATTATTTTATAATCTCCAAAATCATTAGAAAAAGTTCCTTTGTTGGTTTTCAAGTTAATAATGTTTGCGTTTTTAACAACATTACTTGAATCTTTTAATTTTCCATAGAGCCAAAAATTATCTTGTTGTGCTTTTGAAGAAATGGTACTAACCAGCAAAAATATAATTACCAAATTTTTAATCATACCATACAATTTATTATAAAAATACAACATACAGTTTAGTATTTTCACATAATAATTATTTTTCTTTATGTTGTTCCAAAAAAATGTTGCTTTTATCCTCTAGAAACTTAATAAGATTTAATTTGCTTTCTTGTTCGTATAACTCGTCAATATTAAATTTTGAGCAATAATATAAAAATGCATAAATTTTATCTTCAGGAATTTTTAGTTGGTCAAAAAAATCATAACCAAAGTCTGATAAAATACTGTTCTTTAACAATTGAATAGATTGTTTTTTACTTTTCTTTTTGCTTTTATTTTTTGGAATTAGACTTATTAAACCTCCTACAATACTTCCTAAATCTAAACCGTTAAATGATTTTGTAGGGTCAGTGTCTCTCTTGCTTTCTTCAGCTAACTTACTATCTTTTTTACTAGGTTTATTTAAAATACCTTTTTGTGATTTTTTAGAAATATCATCAATTAGACTACTTAAATTCTTACCCATAGTGGCTATTGTATCCTTAGGAACTTTTTTTCGATCTATTGATAAATTACCCGTTAAATCGTGTTCTTTGACAACTACTTCATTCAAGACATAGTTTTTATTTTCAAGAACAAGATTTAGTTTTTTACTGAAATAGATTCTGTCTGTTATCGTTTTTTTGACTGTTTCATATTCTACTGACGAAAATCTTATCGTGTCTCCCAATGAAACAACTATTCGATATTGTCCATAATCGTTTGTAAATGTTCCTTTATCAGTGTTTAAGTTAACAACATGAACATTTTTTAATAAACTAGTAGAATCTCTCAACATTCCATGTAAGAAAATTTTTTTCTGACCTAGAAGTTGTAATGAATTAAATAGCAACACTAATATTAGATATTTCCTCACAAATATTTAATCGGTTAATTACTGCAATTTAAATATTCAATTGGTTAATTCACATTTAGAATTAAATAATTTTTTGTTAAATAACAATTGCATTATGTATTTTTGGATTTATGAAAAAACTTATTATTGCAAGTACATCAACTATTCACGGTAGTTCATATTTAGAATATTTATTACCAAGCCTAACCTCTTTTTTTTATGGAGTATCCACCTTGTTATTTATACCTTATGCTAGACCTGGTGGGATTTCTTTCAATGAATATACTAAACAAGCTGCTCAAGTTTTTAATAAAATAGGAATAGACGTTAAAGGAATTCATGAATTTCGCAATTCTTCAATAGCTGTAAAAAATGCTGAAGCAATTTTTACAGGAGGAGGTAATACATTTGAATTAGTGAATCAATTACATAAACACGATCTCTTTTCAATTCTTTCTGATGTTATAAATGATGGTACCCCTTATTTGGGCACTAGTGCTGGAAGTAATATTTGTGGTATAACTATGATGAATACAAACGATATGCCTATAGTGTATCCCCCAAGTTTTTTAACATTAGGAATAATTCCTTTTAATATCAATGCTCATTATTTAGATCCGGATAGATCATCTACACATATGGGGGAGACCCGTGAAACAAGAATAAAAGAATATCATATTTATAATGATACATCAGTTTTAGGTTTACGAGAAGGTAGTTGGCTAGAGGTAAATGACTCTGAAATAATTTTAAAAGGAACTCATTCTGCTAGATGGTTTGAGAAAAATAAACTCCCCAGAGAAATACAAACTAATACTAAATTGTAAATTAGTATGTTACATAATCTATGATCTCCAACCCGTAACCTATCATTCCAACTCGTTTAGTTTGTTGAGAGTTAGTCATTAATTGAATTTTGTTGATTTTTAAATCGTGTAAAATTTGCGCACCAATTCCAAAATCTTTGTTATCCATTGCCATTACTGGAGCTTTCATAACTCCATTAGCTTGATTTTCTTTAAGAATATGTAAACGATTTAATAGATTTTGAGACTGATTTTGTTGATTGATAAATAAAATAGCTCCTTTCCCTTGTTCATTAATAGACTGAAACATTTGATCTAATTTCTTATCAGCATTATTGGTTAGCGTTCCCAAAATATCATTATTTACTAATGTAGAATTCACTCTAGTTAATACCCCTTCATTGGTATTCCAGCTACCCTTTGTAAGTGCTATATGGACTTGATTATTTGTAGTTTGTTGATAAGCTCTTAATCTAAAATCTCCAAATCTTGTTTTAATTGTATAATCTTCTTTTTTCTCTATAAGTGAGTCATGTTCCATTCTGTAGGCAACTAAATCTTCAATAGAAACAATTTTAATATCGAATTTTATAGCAACATCTATAAGTTGAGGAAGACGAGCCATGGTTCCGTCTTCATTCATTATTTCTACAATTAAACCAGCTGGTTTCAAATTAGCTAACCTAGCAAAGTCAATAGCTGCTTCGGTATGACCAGTTCTTCTTAAAACACCACCTTCTTTTGCTTTTAATGGAAATATATGACCTGGTCTAGCTAGTTCAAAAGGCTTTGTATTTGAATCTATGAGCGCTTTAACAGTCTTGGCTCTATCCGAAGCGGATATCCCAGTAGTAACCCCATTACCTCTCAAATCAACAGATACTGTAAATGCTGTCTCCATAGGATCGGTGTTATTGTGAACCATCATTCCTAATTCTAATTCCTTACATCTCTTCTCAGTTAAGGGTGCACAAATTAAACCTCGCCCGTGTGTAGCCATGAAATTAATCATTTCTGGAGTAACGTTTTCAGCAGCTGCTAAAAAATCACCTTCATTTTCTCTATTTTCATCATCAACTACAATGATAACTTTACCGTCTTTAATATCTTGAATTGCTTCCTCTATGGTATTCAATTTAATTTTACTTTGTATAGTCATTCCAATTAAGCTTGTAAAGATTTAGATTTTTTTAGAAATTTAGTGATAGGGAACAAAAATACATCAATATTAAATAATCCCATACCCTTTGAAGCTCTTCTAGTTAAGAAAAATGCAAAAGGAACCATTACAATAGTAGATATCCAGGATCCTACGATTGCTGACAATGAACTTTCTTCAGCCAAATTTCTACCAAATGTATTTGCGAAAAAATAGATTACATAGATACTTATAGCCAAAATCATGGGCAAACCAAAACCTCCTTTTCTTATGATAGATCCTAGAGGTGCTCCAATAAAAAATAATATTAAACAGGAGAGAGAAAAAGCTATTCTGTTATGATATTCTATGTCATATAAGTTTAATTTTTTTCTTTTCCACTGTATGCTTTTAGTATCAGTAGTTAAATTTTTATTTGTTGTTTTTACATTACTTATAGCTCTATCTAACACACTGATTTTTCCTTTTAAATCATAATTATTCAATAAAACTGTATCTAGTTTATAATTTTCTATTGAGTCTGTTTGAGAATAGAGCTCTTTTGCATTTACTTTTAAATAGATGCTGGTAGATTTGGATGTAAGATATTCATCATAAGATATTTTCATAGTTGGAATAGTATCTTTTAACTGAGCTAAACTCAGCATATTTTGAATCTTAGTATATTTTTCCTCTTCTAAATCATCATCAGAAAATTTTGAAATATCAATATTAAATGAATATTCCTCAAAAGTTGCATTTGAGGCTGGCATTTTATTCATATTGTTAACATTTCTTCTTTTAGGAATAAATTCTTCATGATAGAAACCATCATAAAGAACAAGTGTCATATACTTACTTCCTTCTTCACTAATTATTTTTCCATTTTGAGCTGTAATAATTTTTTTATTTCCTTTTTTTGATGATAAATCATAAATAAGAACTTTTTTTAACAAGTTTTGATTTTCCCCATATTTTTCATCAAACTTAATCTGATAATTTGGTATTTCTGTATTAAAACTTCCCGGTATTAGTGCTAATGCAGGTGTTTTCTTTTTAATATTATTTGTTAAATTTTTCTGTTTTAAAGTAGCATAAGGAAATACGTAGTTTAGAGATAGAAAATTTAAAATACTGATTAGCAGCGTTAGAATAATTAAAGGTCTCATCATTCTCATTAAAGAGATATTTGCTGATTTTATAGCAGCAAATTCATAGTTTTCTGATAAGTTACCTAGAGCCATTATTGATGACAATAATACAGCTATAGGAAGAGCTTGTGACGAGACAACTAAAGCAGTGTAGTAAAGAAATTTGAAAATAAAAAATAGTCCAATCCCTTTTCCTGCTATGCTATCAAAAGCCATCCACAGCGCTTGCATAACAAGAACAAAAAGGATGATTAAAAATGTTGCAAAAAATGGAACTAAAAATGATTTTAGCAAGTATTTATCTAAAATTTTCATCTAATCTATTAAGTAATCTAATGTTTCATATTTTAATCTATTAAAATTAAATAATTCATCAGTAATGTTTTGATCACTTTTAAATTTGTTGATAGTTAAAATAGTTTTTGTACCATTTTCTCCAAATTGAACTAATTGATAAATATGTTTTGATGCAACCTCTATACCTAAAACAACTTTAATTATTTCGGAATTTGTATCAATAGGAGTTAATTCTATGAATTGTATTTTACGATTTTTTATAGTAGATATGTTACTTAATTTATGTTCGTAACCTTCTTCATAAAATGTAAGTAGTTTAGAGGGATATATAAATCCTTCATCCTCACTTAAATCTTCATCATTTATGGTAATTTCTTTTTCATCATGATTGATGACGTATAATTTAGCACCATCAAAAATAAAATTATTACCTAAGTAACTTAAGTTATATTTATCTCCCTGAAGATAAATCTCTCCTTTTATTGGTAATTCGTTATTTTCATTAATCCCAGCTTCTTCATTTATTAAAGAGGTGCTAAAATTTAAATGCATGTTTTTATAAGCTTTCATTTTTGAGGAAACTTCGTCTAATAATTGCTTAGAGTTATTAATTTGCTGAGAATGGACAGCTATGCTAATAAAAGCTGTAACTACAATTAATAATCCTTTTTTAAGTTTATACATTTTTTTCATTTTCTAAAAGATGATCTAGCGCAATTAAATCTGTTACTAATACTTGTCTAGCTTTGCTGCCCTCAAAGTGGCCAACAATACCAGCAGCTTCTAATTGATCTATTAAGCGCCCAGCTCTATTGTACCCCAATTTTAATTTCCTTTGTAAAAGGGAAGCAGAACCTTGTTGTGCTATCACAATAATCTCTGCAGCTTCTCTAAACAACTTATCTCTGTCTGAAATATCTATATCAAGACTTGTGCCACCTTCTTCACCAATATATTCTGGTAGTAAATGTGCATTTGGGTAAGCTCTTTGAGATCCAATAAAATCGGTAATTTTTGAAACTTCTGGAGTATCTACAAAGGCACATTGAATTCTTTCAATTTCGTTTCCAGCCGTATATAATAAATCACCACGTCCAATTAATTGATCTGCTCCACCAGCGTCTAAGATTGTTCTTGAGTCAATTTTTGAGGTAACTCTAAAAGCAATCCTAGCAGGGAAATTTGCCTTTATAATGCCTGTAATAACGTTAACTGATGGTCTTTGTGTAGCAACTATTAAATGAATTCCAATGGCTCTTGCCAATTGAGCTAATCTTGCAATGGGAGTTTCTACTTCCTTACCTGCGGTCATTATTAAATCTGCAAATTCATCAATAACTAAAACAATATATGGTAAGAACTGATGTCCCTCATTGGGATTTAATTTTCGAGCTTTGAATTTTGTATTGTATTCTTTAATGTTTCGAACCATAGCAGATTTTAATAAATCATATCTATTATCCATTTCTATACATAAAGAATTTAGGGTGTTAACTACTTTGGCAGTATCGGTAATTATGGCTTCGTCTGTATCTGGTAATTTTGCTAAGTAATGACGTTCAATTTTATTAAATAAGGTTAATTCAACTTTTTTTGGATCTACTAAAACAAATTTTACTTCAGCTGGGTGTTTTCTGTAAAGTAAGGATGTAAGTACTGCATTTAGACCAACAGATTTTCCTTGCCCTGTAGCACCAGCCATCAATAAATGGGGCATTTTTGCCAAATCAACTACAAAGGTTTCATTAGATATCGTTTTTCCTAGTGCAATAGGAAGCTCCATTTTTGATTCTTGAAATCTCTTAGAAGCTATTACTGAATGCATTGAGACTATTGTAGACTTTTTATTTGGCACTTCTATACCAATAGTTCCTTTACCAGGGATAGGGGCTATGATACGTATTCCAAGAGCCGATAATGACAATGCAATATCATCCTCTAAATTTTTAATTTTTGAAATTCTAATACCAGCTTCAGGAACAATTTCGTACAATGTTATTGTAGGTCCAACGGTGGCTTTAATCTGAGCTATACCAATTTTGTAATTTTTTAAAGTATTTACAATTTTATTTTTATTTTGTTCAAGCTCCTCAGGATCAACAGAAATACTTTCGTTGTACTGCTTTAGTAAGTTTAGAGTTGGGAACTTATAATTCGCTAGTTCTAATGTAGGATCAAATTCTCCAAAATCTTCAACAAGCTTTTTTGATAAATTTTCAGTAACATTTTCTTCTTCGGTAATTTCTGTGACATCTATGTCTACTGTTTTGTCTTCTTTTTTTGATACGGATAGAGTAGGCTCCTCAGTTTCAATTGGAGAGACATCAGTTGTTTTTTTTACGTTTGAATGGTTTTGAATGGTAGGCTTAAGATTTTCTAAGGATAATTCAAATTCAGATTTTACTTCAATTTCTTCTGTTGTTTCTTCCTTTATAGTTTTGGGTGTTACATTATCATGGTTATCATCATTATTTTCTGACTTATTAGATTTAATTCTTTTCAAGATGACTTCTGGAGTAATTTTAAATCGAATGGTAATATATGCAGACAGTAAAAAAAATAAAATAATACCTAATCCAGTTTTTCCAATAAACAATTGAAGATATTCGTTAACCTCGTAACCAATTGTACCAGATAAAATATTAGATGAAGTTTCAAAGAAACCAAATGTAACAGAAATCCATAACATAGATAATAACCCCCAATTGTATGATGTAATTACTTTTGATAGCTTCGTCCTAAACAACCAAAATAGACCTGATAGAAATAATAGGTATGGAATTATAAAAGCACCAATACCAACACCTTCATATATAAATAAATTACTTAGAGTAGCTCCAACTTTCCCAAGTAAATTTGCTCCTTTGGCATTTGAGTTTGTAAATTCATTTATAATACTTAGATCTTGTTGCCAATGAAAAAAGAAGGAGATGAATGCAACAAAAAGAAATAAAGAGAACAATATCAAAAAAGAACCTATTACTGTTTGAATTTGCCTATTTTTAAAAAAAGCCACAACAGGGTTTGTTCCTGATTGTTTTGTGCTTGTAGCATTTTTTGTCTTTCTAGCCATTTAAAAATATGAGTATATAAAGAGTAAATATAAGTATTTAGTTAGAAAAGTAAAGTAATTTTGGGAATGTATATGATACCAGCTATTATCAAAGAAATGATAGCTGCTATTCCCGAGGAGCCAGCAGATACATCTTTAATAAAACCAATTTTTTTATGATATTCTGGGTGAATAAAGTCAGCAAGTTTTTCTATACCTGTATTTAATGATTCAGCAACGAGAACTAAACCAATCGCTAAAGTTTGTAAAATCCACTCTGTAGAGTTAATTTGAAAATAAATCCCAGCGAAAGAAACTAAGATAGCTATAAATAATTGTGCCTGAATACTGCTTTCTGTAGTGATTAAAAACCAAATACCACGAAATGAGAATTTAATGCTTCTGATGCGTTCAATAATAAAATTATCTTTTGGATTTTTCACTTTGTAATTATTGAATGGCGGCTAATGCTTTTTCATAATCTGGTTCATTCGCAATCTCAGGTACCTGCTCAGAGTAGGATATTTTCCCATCTGGATT
>JADFAM010000132.1 GCA_015665265.1 Flavobacterium sp. | reverse complement strand
GCCGATGTAGCTCAGCTGGCTAGAGCAGCTGATTTGTAATCAGCAGGTCGTGGGTTCGAGTCCCTCCATCGGCTCAAAAAAACAAGATTTAAGTTCATTAAAATAGTAAGTTTAGAGGGGAGATACTCAAGCGGCCAACGAGGACGGACTGTAACTCCGTTGACTATGTCTTCGCAGGTTCGAATCCTGCTCTCCCCACAAAAATTTCAATTTAAAATGCGAGAGTAGCTCAGTTGGTAGAGCGTCAGCCTTCCAAGCTGAATGTCGCCAGTTCGAACCTGGTCTCTCGCTCAAAAGGATGAGCTATTAATTTTTAATTAAGTTAATAATTTCGTCCCGAATATTTTAAAAAGTAATTTTTAATAATATTCAAATTTTTCCAAGCCGGTGTAGCTCAGTTGGTAGAGCGCATCCTTGGTAGGGATGAGGTCACGGGTTCAAATCCCGTCGCTGGCTCAAAAGAAGAATTTATTAGACACTAATATATATTTAACTTAGAATTAAAAATTAATAATCATGGCAAAAGCAAATTTTGACCGTTCAAAACCACACCTTAACATAGGTACTATTGGACACGTAGATCACGGAAAGACTACATTAACTGCAGCTATTACAAAAGTTTTGGCAGACGCAGGTTTGTCTGAAGCTAAAGATTTCGATCAAATCGATAATGCTCCAGAAGAAAAAGAAAGAGGTATTACTATTAATACTTCTCACGTAGAGTATCAAACAGGAAATCGTCACTACGCTCACGTAGACTGTCCAGGTCACGCGGATTATGTGAAGAATATGGTTACTGGTGCTGCTCAAATGGATGGAGCAATATTAGTTGTTGCTGCTACAGACGGACCAATGCCACAAACTCGTGAGCACATCCTTTTAGGACGTCAGGTTGGTATCCCTCGTATGGTAGTATTCATGAACAAGGTAGATATGGTTGATGATGAAGAATTAATCGAACTAGTAGATATGGAAGTAAGAGAATTACTTTCTTTTTATGAGTACGATGGAGATAATGGTCCAGTTATAGCAGGTTCTGCATTAGGAGCATTAAATGGAGAGAAAAAATGGGTAGACACTGTTTTAGAATTAATGGAAGCAGTTGATACATGGATTGAAGAGCCATTAAGAGAGGTAGATAAGGATTTCTTAATGCCAATTGAAGATGTATTCTCCATTACTGGTCGTGGTACTGTAGCTACTGGTAGAATTGAAACAGGTATTGCTAATACTGGAGATTCGGTAGAAATTATTGGTATGGGAGCTGAGAAATTAACTTCTACAATTACTGGTATTGAAATGTTCCGTCAAATTTTAGATAGAGGTGAAGCTGGAGATAACGCAGGTATTTTATTAAGAGGTATTGAGAAAACAGATATTAAAAGAGGTATGGTAATTACTAAACCTGGATCTGTAACTCCTCACTCTAAATTTAAAGCTGAGGTTTACGTACTTAAAAAAGAAGAAGGTGGTCGTCACACACCATTCCATAACAACTATCGTCCACAGTTCTATGTAAGAACTACTGACGTTACAGGTACAATTAATTTACCTGATGGAGTTGAAATGGTTATGCCAGGTGATAACTTAACTATTACAGTTGATTTAATTAATACTATTGCAATGAATGTTGGTTTACGTTTCGCAATCCGTGAGGGTGGTAGAACCGTAGGAGCTGGTCAAGTAACTGAGATTTTAGAATAGTTTTATTAATTAACAATAATAAAATCAATCATTAAGGTGTCCTGATTTATCAGGATGCCTTTATGAATGAATAGAGACGGGTTTAGCTCAGCTGGTAGAGCACTGGTCTCCAAAACCAGGTGTCGGGGGTTCGAGTCCCTCAATCCGTGCAAATATTAAACAAATGAAGTTTATACAATATATAAAAGACTCTTTCGAAGAATTAAATAATCACATGACTTGGTCGTCTAGTAAAGATGCTCAAAAAACTACTGTTACAGTTGCAATCTTTACGATTGTTTTTGCACTTGCTGTAGCTGGTGTTGATTATGTTTTTCAATCAGGGTTAGATAATTTTTTCGGAATGTTTAAATCCAATTAATGATGACTGACTCAGTAATGAAATGGTATGTTGTAAGAGCAATCGGAGGTCAAGAAAATAAAGTTAAGTCTTATATAGAGACTGAAATTTCTCGTCTTGGACTTTCAGATTTTGTGAGTCAGGTCTTGGTTCCTAAAGAAAAAGTAATTCAAATTCGTGATGGTAAGAAAATAAATAAGGAAAAGGTTTATTTTCCTGGATACATCATGGTAGAAGCAAATTTAGCTGGAGAAGTTCCTCACGTTATTAAGTCCATTACTGGAGTTATTGGTTTTCTTGGAGAGAAAAAAGGTGGTGAGCCAGTTCCTATGAGAAGATCAGAAGTTAATAGAATGCTTGGGAAAGTTGACGAATTAGCAATCCAAGATGAAAATATTGCTATTCCTTTTACGTCAGGAGAAACTGTAAAAGTGATAGATGGACCATTCAATGGTTTTGATGGTACTATCGAGAAAATAAACGAAGAAAAGAGAAAATTAGAAGTTATGGTTAAGATTTTTGGTCGTAAAACACCATTGGAACTTAGCTATATGCAAGTAGAGAAAATATAATTGTTACACAAATATATACCGATATGTTTTTTGGCTTCCAATTAAAAAACATGTCACTTTAAATAGTTATTAAAATGGCAAAAGAGTTAAGTAAAGTAGTTAAATTACAAGTTAGGGGAGGTGCCGCGAATCCATCGCCACCGGTTGGACCCGCTCTAGGTGCTGCAGGTGTAAACATTATGGAGTTCTGTAAGCAATTCAATGCTAGAACTCAAGACAAACAAGGTAAAATATTACCTGTTGTTATTAGTGTTTATAAAGATAAATCATTTGAATTTATTGTAAAAACACCACCAGCTGCAGTACAACTAATGGAAGCGGCAAAAATCAAGAAAGGTTCTGGAGAGCCTAACAGAAAAAAAGTAGCGTCTGTAACATGGGATCAGATTAAAGTAATTGCTGAAGATAAAATGGTAGATTTAAATGCATTTACCGTAGAGTCCGCAATGAAAATGATTGCTGGTACAGCTCGTTCTATGGGATTAACAGTTAAAGGTAATGCACCAGCATAAACTTTATAAAAACTAGTAAAATGGCAAGATTAACAAAAAAGCAAAAAGAAGCTCACGCAAAGTTAGATAGCACTAAATCGTTAGATATAAATGCTGCTTCTGCTTTAATCAAAGAAATTACTAATGTAAAGTTTGATGCATCTGTAGACATCGCTGTTCGTTTAGGAGTAGATCCACGTAAAGCTAACCAAATGGTTAGAGGCGTAGTGACACTTCCACACGGAACAGGAAAAGATGTTAAGGTGCTTGCATTAGTTACACCAGATAAAGAAGCTGAAGCTCAAGAAGCTGGAGCCGATTATGTTGGTTTAGACGAATACCTTCAGAAAATTAAAGGAGGTTGGACAGACGTAGACGTTATTATCACTATGCCTAGTGTAATGGGTAAATTAGGTCCTTTAGGAAGAGTTTTAGGTCCTAGAGGTTTAATGCCTAACCCAAAAACAGGTACAGTAACTATGGATGTTGCAAAAGCAGTAAAAGAAGTGAAAGCAGGTAAGATAGATTTCAAAGTTGATAAAACAGGAATCATTCATGCAGCTGTAGCAAAATCATCTTTTGATGCTGATAAAATTGCAGAAAATGCAAATGAATTATTACAAACAATTATTAAATTGAAACCAACAGCATCAAAAGGAGCATACATTAAGAGCGTTTTTATGAGTTCTACAATGAGTCCTAGTGTTGAAGTTGATGTTAAATCTGTTTCGTAAGCAGTTAAAAATGTATCATTATGACTAGAGAAGAAAAATCACAAGTAATACAAGATTTAACAGTTACGTTAGCACGAACTAATACCATCTATTTAGCAGATATTTCTGGATTAGATGCATTAGCTACATCAAATTTACGTAGAGCTTGTTTTAAAGCTAACGTTCAACTAGCTGTTGTTAAAAACACATTGTTATCAAAAGCAATGGAAGCTTCTGACAAGGAGTTTGGAGAATTACAGGATATATTAAAAGGAAATACTTCTTTAATGATTTCTGAGGCAAGTAATGCACCTGCTAAAGTAATCAAGGAGTTCAGAAAAAAATCAGATAAGCCACTATTAAAAGGTGCTTACATTGAAGAGGCTATTTACGTTGGAGATAATCAACTAGAGTCTCTTGTAAATGTGAAGTCTAAAGATGAACTTATTGGAGATATCCTTACATTATTACAATCACCTGCTAAAAATGTTATTTCAGCATTGCAATCAAGTGGAGGTAAACTTTCTGGTATTTTACAAACATTATCAGATAAATAAATTAGCGCATTAATAAACTAAATAATAAAAATTTTTAAAACAATTGAAATGGCAGATTTAAAAGATTTCGCAGAACAATTAGTTAACTTAACAGTAAAAGAAGTTAACGAATTAGCTGGTATTTTAAAAGATGAGTACGGTATCGAGCCTGCAGCAGCAGCTGTAGCGGTAGCTGGACCAGCAGCTGGAGGAGATGATTCAGCTGACGAACAAACAGAATTTGATGTAATCTTAAAAGCAGCAGGTGGTTCTAAACTAGCAGTTGTAAAACTAGTTAAGGAACTAACTGGATTAGGATTAAAAGAAGCTAAAGGTATCGTAGATAGCGCGCCTGCACCAATTAAAGAAGGTGTTTCTAAAGATGAGGCTGAAGGTCTTCAAAAATCTTTAGAAGAAGCTGGAGCAGAGGTTGAGCTTAAATAAGCTTTAACATATCTAACAAACTAAGGTTTAGGTACTAAGAATATTGATTCTTAGACCTAAACCATTTTGTGTATATATTCGTTCTTTATTAAATTCAGATTTTTAATCAAAAAAACATTCTCTTTTGGCAACGAAAAACACTACTGAAAGAATCAATTTCGCATCTTCAAAACTAGGAACAAATTATCCAGATTTTCTTGATATTCAAGTAAAATCTTTTCAAGATTTTTTCCAATTGCAAACTAAAGCAGAAGAGCGAGGTGAAGAAGGCTTATACAAGACCTTCATGGATAACTTTCCAATTACAGATACTCGTAACAACTTTGTACTAGAATTTTTAGACTATTTTGTAGATCCACCTAGATATAGCATTCAAGAATGTATCGAAAGAGGTCTTACTCACAGTGTGCCTTTAAAAGCACGTCTCAAACTATATTGTACAGATCCAGAGCACGAAGATTTTGAAACAATTGTACAAGATGTATATTTAGGGACAATTCCTTACATGACAAATTCTGGAACTTTTGTTATCAATGGTGCAGAAAGAGTTGTAGTATCCCAACTACACAGATCCCCTGGGGTATTCTTCGGGCAATCTTATCATGCAAATGGTACTAAATTATATTCTGCAAGAGTTATTCCTTTTAAAGGATCTTGGATAGAATTTGCTACCGATATCAATCAAGTGATGTACGCTTACATTGATAGAAAGAAAAAATTACCAGTTACTACCTTATTCAGAGCTATTGGTTTTGAAAGAGATAAAGATATTTTAGAAATTTTTGATTTAGCAGAAGAGGTGAAAGTTTCTAAAGCTGGCTTGAAAAAAGTATTAGGTAGAAAATTAGCTGCAAGGGTATTAAAAACGTGGTTTGAAGATTTTGTTGATGAAGATACTGGAGAGGTTGTGTCCATAGAACGTAATGAAATTATTTTTGATCGTGATACAATCATTGAAAAAGAACACATAGAAGAAATTATTGAAGCAGGTGCTAAAACTGTGTTACTTCACAAAGAAGATAATCAGCAAGCTGACTATGCTATTATTCACAATACACTTCAAAAAGATCCAACAAACTCAGAAAAAGAGGCTGTTGAACACATATATAGACAATTAAGAAACGCTGAACCGCCAGATGAAGAAACTGCAAGAGGAATTATTGATAAATTATTTTTCTCAGAGCAACGTTATAATTTAGGCGAGGTAGGTCGTTTTAGAATGAATACAAAACTTGGTTTAGATATTGATATCAACCAAAAAGTATTAACAAAACTAGATATCATTACTATTATAAAATATCTAATTGAATTAATAAATTCAAAAGCTGAAGTAGATGATATCGATCACTTATCTAATCGTCGAGTTAGAACTGTTGGTGAGCAACTAGCTAGCCAGTTTGGTGTTGGTTTAGCTCGTATGGCTCGTACCATTCGTGAGAGAATGAATGTACGTGATAACGAAGTGTTTACTCCAATTGATTTAATTAATGCAAAGACATTATCTTCAGTAATTAACTCATTTTTTGGGACCAATCAATTATCTCAATTTATGGATCAAACAAATCCATTAGCAGAGATAACACACAAACGTAGATTATCTGCACTTGGGCCTGGAGGTTTATCGAGAGAAAGAGCTGGATTTGAGGTACGTGATGTACATTATACTCATTATGGACGTTTGTGTCCTATTGAAACTCCAGAGGGACCAAATATTGGTTTAATTTCATCTTTATCAGTATTTGCGAAAGTAAATAACTTAGGTTTTATTGAAACACCTTATAGAGAAGTTAAAGAAGGTTCAGTAAACGTTTCTCAAGAGCCTATATACTTAAGTGCTGAGGAAGAAGAAGGTAAAAAGATTGCACAATCTAACTTAGCTTTAGATAAGGATGGTCAGATTTCATCAGACAAAGTAATTGCACGTGAGGAAGGAGATTTCCCAGTTGTTACTCCTGATACCATTGATTACATGGATGTAGCTCCAAATCAAATTGCTTCGATATCTGCCTCATTAATTCCATTCTTGGAACATGATGATGCAAACCGTGCATTGATGGGATCTAACATGATGCGTCAAGCAGTACCACTTCTACGTCCAGAATCACCAATAGTTGGAACAGGACTAGAAAGAAGAGTTGCTGAAGATTCTAGAATCTTAATTAATGCAGAAGGAGCCGGAGTAGTTGAATATGTAGATGCTAACAAGATTACAATCAAATATGATAGAACAGATCAAGAAAAGTTAGTAAGTTTTGATACTGATGAAAAATCATATGATTTAATTAAGTTTAGAAAAACAAATCAAGGAACATGTATCAATCTTAAGCCTATCGTAAGTTCAGGTGATAGAGTTGAAAAAGGTCAAGTTCTTTGTGAAGGATATGCAACACAAAAAGGTGAATTAGCACTTGGAAGAAATATGAAAGTAGCCTTTATGCCATGGAAAGGGTATAATTTTGAGGATGCGATTGTAATTTCTGAAAAAGTTGTTCGTGAAGATATTTTTACATCAATACATATTGATGAATATTCTTTAGATGTTCGTGATACAAAATTAGGAACTGAAGAACTTACTAATGATATTCCAAATGTTTCTGAAGAGGCTACAAAAGACCTAGATGAAAATGGAATGATTAGAATAGGAGCCGAGGTAAATCCTGGAGATATTCTAATTGGTAAGATTACTCCTAAGGGAGAATCTGACCCAACACCTGAAGAAAAACTTTTAAGAGCTATATTCGGAGATAAAGCTGGTGATGTAAAAGATGCATCTCTAAAAGCATCTCCTTCTTTAAGAGGTGTTGTTATCGATAAAAAGTTATTTAAAAGAGCTTTAAAAGATAAAACCAAAAGACTTAGAGATAAAGAAGCTGTGACTACTTTAGAAGCATCTTTTGTGTCAAAATTTGATTCATTAAAGGAAAACCTAGTTGAAAAATTATTTCAATTAGTAAGTGGAAAGACATCTCAAGGAGTATTTAATGATCTTGGAGAAGAAGTTTTACCAAAAGGTAAAAA
Source organism: Flavobacterium sp. (assembly GCA_015665265.1). Lineage (GTDB taxonomy): Bacteria > Bacteroidota > Bacteroidia > Flavobacteriales > Flavobacteriaceae > Polaribacter. The sequence continues at coordinate 477 of JADFAM010000132.1, read as the reverse complement.
ATACACTCTAAAGATGTTAAATGCAGTTGATGATTATGTTCATTTAACTTCTGGAACATGGACTACAGATTCAAAAATTAACGCTCACGTTAGTGAATTAATACACAATTATAAAATCAAAGTAAATGATTTACAAGGTGTATTAAGACGTGAAAAGTTTACAATCTCTGTAGGTGATGAATTACCAGCAGGAATTTTAAAACTAGCTAAAATTTATGTTGCTAAAAAGCGTAAACTAAAAGTTGGAGACAAAATGGCTGGACGTCATGGTAACAAAGGGATTGTTGCTCGTATAGTACGTCAGGAGGATATGCCATTTTTAGAAGATGGAACACCAGTAGATATAGTTTTAAATCCACTTGGGGTACCATCTCGTATGAATATTGGTCAAATTTATGAAACAGTTCTTGGTTGGGCTGGTCAGAAATTAGACAGAAAATATGCAACTCCAATTTTTGATGGAGCATCTTTAAATCA
>JADFAM010000089.1 GCA_015665265.1 Flavobacterium sp. | reverse complement strand
GGTAAAGGAGAAATTACTTCACAAAATCATGGATTTGCCATTAATAGAGAGGAAACTGAAATGCATCCAGATGTAGAAATTACTCATGTTCATTTAAATGATCACACAGTAGCAGGTATTCGCTTAAAAAACAAAAACTGTTTCTCAGTTCAGTATCATCCTGAAGCAAGTCCAGGTCCAAATGATGCAGATTATCTATTTGATCAATTTATTGAAAATATCCAATAATTTACATATGTTAATAAATCTTTAATATCCTATTAATATTTTTGCTTTTTATCCAAAAAAGTTATTAATTTTTTAACACTTTCTTTTGTTGATATCATAATTAGTATTACTTTTACAGCAGTGATGTCTAACATCACTTTCTTTTTCATAGCAATTTTTCCCACTCTTAGGAGTGGGTTTTTTTTACTATCTATTTTTTTTGAATTTGTGTGATTTTCCAACTTAATAGTTGAAATCGTTTTCGTAATAAATATGCTTCTTAGTAAATAAAACACCTCTATATTGTGTAATTTAGCCAACAAATAAAATAAATTTCATTAAAATGAGCATTATTATAAATATTCACGCAAGACAAATATTTGATTCTAGAGGAAACCCAACAATTGAGGTAGATGTTACAACCGAAAACGGTATATCCGGAAGGGCTGCTGTACCCTCTGGTGCATCAACTGGTGAGCATGAGGCAGTTGAGTTAAGAGATGGTGGGAAAGACTATATGGGAAAAGGAGTTAAAAATGCAATTGAAAATGTAAATACTCTCATTTCTCAAGAATTACTAGGTGTTTCTGTTTTCGAACAAAATGAAATTGATCAAATCATGATTGATTTGGATGGTACTCCAAATAAATCTAAACTGGGAGCTAATGCTATACTAGGTGTTTCATTGGCTACCGCTAAAGCTGCAGCTAATGAGTTGGGACTTCCACTTTATAGATATATTGGAGGAGTTTCAGCAAATACACTTCCAGTGCCTATGATGAATATTATAAATGGTGGTTCACATTCTGACGCACCTATTGCTTTTCAAGAATTTATGGTTATGCCAGTAAAAGCTGATAATTTTTCACAAGCTATGCAAATGGGATCTGAAATTTTTCACAATTTAAAGAAAGTTTTACATGACAGAAATCTTTCTACAGCTGTTGGTGACGAGGGAGGTTTTGCTCCAACACTAGAAGGTACAGAAGATGCACTCGATACAATTGCTTTAGCTGTAAAAAATGCAGGATATAAATTGGGAGATGATATTATGATAGCCTTAGATTGTGCTGCAGCAGAATTTTATGAAGGAGGTAATTATGATTATTCTAAGTTTGAAGGAAAGTCAGGAAAAATTAGATCTAGCCAAGAGCAAGCAGACTATTTGGCTGAATTAGCTTCTAATTATCCTATTATTTCTATTGAGGATGGTATGGATGAAAATGATTGGGAAGGTTGGAAATATTTAACTGATAAAATAGGTGACAAAGTTCAATTGGTAGGTGACGATTTATTCGTAACAAATGTCAAAAGACTTTCTCGTGGAATAGAAAATGGTATTGCTAATTCAATTTTGATTAAAGTCAATCAAATAGGAACACTAACTGAGACGATTGATGCAGTTAATATGGCAAAAAATGCAGGTTTTACATCTGTAATGAGTCATCGTTCAGGAGAAACTGAAGACACAACAATCGCAGATTTAGCTGTTGCATTAAATTGTGGTCAAATAAAGACAGGTTCTGCATCACGATCAGACAGAATGGCTAAGTACAATCAGTTATTGAGAATAGAGGAAGAATTAGGATCTGTTGCTTACTTTCCAAAAGATAAAGCCTTTAAAATATAAATAAATTTGTTTAAAGCATTTAAACCTCTTAATGTGAATTAAGAGGTTTTTTTATTGATTTTAAGATTACTTAGGGGTTATTTTTTCATATTCAAAAACTATCCAAGTTTTTTATAAAAATCCTCCAAAATACCTATCTTTGTATTACTTCTTTTAAAATAAAAATTAAGAAAAAAATGTCAGAAACAGCTAAATTAAAAATCGGTGATAACTCATATGAATTTCCCTTAATAGAAGGATCAGAAAATGAATTAGCTATCGATATTAAAACTCTAAGAGGAGTATCTAACGGAGTAATTACTATAGATCCAGGTTATAAAAACACAGGAGCTTGTAAAAGTGCTATCACTTTTCTAAATGGTGAAAAAGGAGTGTTGAGATATAGAGGTTATTCCATAGAGGATTTAGCAGAGAAAGCAAATTTTCTTGAGGTAGCTTATTTGCTAATTTTTGGAGAGTTACCAACTAAAGATCAATTAGTTAAATTTCATGCAGATATTAAGGATAAAGCCATTGTAGATGACGATGTCAGAAAGATTTTGGATGCATTTCCGAAAACCGCTCATCCTATGGGTATTTTGTCTTCACTAACAAGTGCATTAACGGCTTTTAATCCTTCTTCGGTAAATGTAGATTCTGATGAGGAGATGTACCAAGCTATTGTTAAAATTATGGGAAAGCTTCCTGTTTTAGTCTCTTGGGCAATGAGAAAAATTAACGGGTTACCATTAAACTACGGTTCAAATTCATTAGGATATGTTGAGAATGTTATGAGTATGATGTTTTCAAAACCTAACGAAGAATATACAATTAACCCAATAGTAAGAGATGCTCTAAATAAACTATTAATCTTACATGCAGATCATGAGCAAAATTGTTCTACCTCTACTGTTAGAATAGTAGGTTCTTCTCACGCTGGTTTATTTGCGTCATTATCTGCAGGTATTTCTGCACTTTGGGGGCCACTTCATGGTGGTGCAAATCAAGCAGTACTTGAAATGCTTGAAGCCATTAAAGAAGACGGTGGAGATACAAAAAAATATATGGCTAAGGCCAAAGATAAAAATGATCCTTTCAGATTAATGGGATTTGGTCACAGAGTATACAAAAACTTTGATCCGAGAGCAAAAATCATTAAAGTTGCTGCTGACCAAGTTTTAAATGACCTTGGAATAGATGATCCAATTTTAGATGTTGCTAAATCTTTAGAACAAGAAGCATTAAATGATCCATATTTTGTTGACAGAAAATTATATCCAAATGTAGATTTTTATTCTGGAATTATCTATAGAGCTATGGGAATACCTGTTGAAATGTTTACCGTGATGTTTGCACTTGGACGGTTGCCTGGATGGATAGCACAATGGAGAGAAATGCGCTTAGGAAAAGAGCCTATTGGACGACCTCGTCAAATTTATACAGGAGAAACTCTTAGGGAATTTAAAGCTGTTCAAAAAAGGTAGAGCAATTAAAATATAATTGTATTAATTTTTTAAAAAAAGTTCATCAGGATTATATCTATTAAACATTGTTTTAGTTAATTTATTTTTATTACTTCTTTACATGTTACATTTAAATATTCAAAACGAAACTTCTAGACTTAGAGCAGTGGTGTTAGGGATAGCTACTCATAATGGTCCTACTCCCACTTTAGAGCAGTGTTATGATCCCAAAAGTAAAATACATGTAAAAGCAGGTACTTACCCTTCTGAGCACGATATGATAATTGAAATGGAATCTGTAGCTAAAGTTTTTGAAAAACATGATATTCGGGTCTACAGGCCAAAAACCATTGATAATTACAATCAAATTTTTTCTAGAGATATTGGCTTTGTGATTGAAGATAAGTTTATTAAGGCTAATATATTACCAGATAGAGACCAAGAGATAGAGGCAATAGATTATATTTTAGATGAAATTCCAAATGATAATAAAATTACACTGCCTGAAGAATGTCATGTTGAGGGAGGTGATGTGATGCCATGGAATAATTATATTTTTATTGGGACCTACTCTGGAGAAGATTACCCAGATTTTATTACTGCAAGAACCAATATGAATGCTGTTAAAGCTATACAAGAATTGTTTCCGCATAAAATTGTTAAATCTTTTGAATTAAGAAAATCAAATGATAATGCAAAAGAAAACGCACTTCATTTGGATTGTTGCTTTCAACCTATAGGTAAAAACATGGCAATTCTTCACAAGAATGGCTTTCTCATTGAAGAAGAATTTAAATGGTTGGTAAATTATTTTGGGAAAGAAAATATTTTTGAAATATCCAAAGATGAAATGTATCAGATGAATAGTAATATCTTTTCTATTTCTGAAGATGTAGTTGTCTCAGAGCAAAACTTTACAAGGTTAAATTCATGGCTTCAAGCTAAGGGGTTCAAAGTTGAAAAAGTACCTTATAAAGAGATTGCTAAACAAGAAGGTTTGTTAAGGTGTTCGACATTACCTTTGGTCAGAGATTAATCAAAATTCAGGTAATTTAGTTTTTAATAAGAATTGGAGCTTTTCATTATAAAAATAAATAAAAAAGTCCATCCTAGAATGATGGACTTTTATTTAGTGTAAAATACCTAGTTATGGTAAAATAACTTTATTAATAGCGTGAATCACTCCATTATTTGCTTGCACGTTAGTTGCAATTATATCACTTACTCTTCCAGAAGAGTCAGTTAATCTTGCTCCCCCTGTAATGTCTGCAGTAATATCTCCACTTAGGGTGCTTACTGTTAAGTTATCAGTTAAATTAGAGTCTAATACATTAGCTCCTCCTACAACGTGGTATTTTAAAACAACATCTAGTGTAGGCTCATCTATTTCTAATAATGAAGCTACATTTAATTCTGTTAATAATCTATTGAAAGCATCATTGATAGGTGCAAAAACAGTAAATGGTGCTGGTGCAGTAGCTGCTTCAGTAGATAATACCCCTACAAAATCTGTAGTTAAGTCGCTTCTAGTCAATGCACTCACCAAAGTTGAAAAGTTAGGATCTGCAGTTGCAAATGTTACTATATTTGGTAGGCCAATAACTGCATCAACTTTATGAATTACTCCATTCACTGCTAAAATGTCTGCGGCTGATACAGATGAAACACCATTAAATCTGACTCCATTAGAGGTATTTACATAAATAGATAATGGTGTCTGTGAAGCTGCACTGGTAGCTAAGGTGTTAGCATACCCCGTAGAAAGATCAGTAGATATCAAAGAGCCACTAATTACATGATTTAGTAATACTTTTGTTAAAATGTCTACAGGAACATCCTCTAAACTATTAAAATTATTGGCACTAAGAAATGCTGCAAACGCATCATTTGTGGGTGCTAGAACAGTAAAAGGTCCTTCTCCGTTTAAAGCAGAAACTAAATTTGCTCGGTCTAATGCTGCTACTAAACTTGTTAAATCTGCAGAATCAACTGCTAGATTAACAATAGTGCTAACATCTTCAACATTTTCATCGTCATTATTGTTACAAGATTGTAATGTAGTTAACGAGATTAATAAAATAGGGATGATTTTAAATAATTTTTTCATATATAATTTTTAAATTGTTTAACAAAAATAAATAATCATTAAACAGAATAGATATTAAATTTTGTTAAATAAAACTCAAAGACATGTTAATTATTTATTTTAATTTAAAAGGATGCTTCTTTTTTTTGGAAGCTAAAAAGTAATAATTTTGTGAACGAAATTAATAATCATGTTACAAACCACTAATTCAATTTTAATGATTCGCCCTATTAACTTTAGGATGAATGAGCAAACAGCTGTAAACAATTATTACCAAAAAGTTTTAGACAATATATTGCCCTCCTCTGTTAATGCTAAAGCTCAAAGAGAATTTGATGCCTATGTAGAAAAACTTAAATCTTTTGGTGTGCAAGTTGTTGTAATATCAGATGAAGAAAATACAGATACACCAGATTCCATATTTCCTAATAATTGGATTTCTTTTCATGAAAATGGTACAGTTGGTTTGTATCCTATGTTTGCAAAAAACAGAAGATTAGAGAGGAGAGAAGACATTCTAGATAAGTTAGAGGAGGAAGGGTTTATAATTAAAACCATAATTGATTATTCTGATGCTGAAAAACATGATGTATTCCTTGAGGGAACAGGAAGTTTATTATTAGATAGAATTAATAGAAAAGCATATTGTGCTTTATCACCAAGAGCTGATGAAGATTTATTACTTGAGTTTTGTGAAGATTTTGAATATACTCCAGTAATTTTCAGTGCTAATCAAACTGTGAATTCTAAAAGAGAAGCCATATATCACACCAATGTAATGATGTGTTTAGCTGAAACATTTGCTGTCATTTGTTTGCGAAGTATAGATGATAAAAAAGAGCGAAAAAATGTTTTAAAACATTTAAAAGAGGATGGTAAAAAGGTTATTGAAATTTCAGAAGAACAAGTAGATAGTTTTGCAGGAAATATGTTACAAGTACGTGGTAAAGACAATGAATTATTTTTAGTAATGAGTCAAGCTGCTCATGATTCATTAACCATTTCACAAATAGCTCAAATAAATAATCATTGTAAAATAATTTCAAGTTCCTTAGATACTATTGAAGCTTGTGGAGGTGGAAGTGCGCGTTGCATGATGGCTGAAGTTTTTCTACCTAAAATATAAGCTGTAGATTACTAGTGCAATTATTTTATTTTAATGTTTGTTATTATACCTAAGGTTAGTGATATTTTAATATTTTAGCATAAAGAACATTTATTAATGACTTACCTTAAACATATCGGTAAATATTTTATGATGCTTGGTCAGGTTTTTAAAAGACCCCAGAGAGGAAGGGTTTTTAGAGAAGCTCTCTTTAGGGAGTTTGATGAACTTGGATTAAAATCTGTTGGAATTGTAATATTTATTTCTTTCTTTATTGGAGGAGTTATTGCTCTTCAAACTGCTTTGAACATAGAAAACCCACTTATACCTAAATATTTAGTAGGGTTTGCAACAAAACGTTCTGTAATTTTAGAATTTGCACCAACTTTTTGTTCTATTATATTAGCAGGAAAAGTAGGTTCTTATATAACTTCAAGTATTGGAAGTATGAGAGTTACAGAACAAATAGATGCACTTGAAGTGATGGGAATTAATTCTCTAAATCATTTAGTACTTCCAAAAGTTTTGGCAACAGTTTTCTTTTATCCATTCTTGATTGTATTAGCCATGTTTCTTGGAATTTTCGGTGGATGGGTAGCAGGTTTTACGTCTACAATGTTTTCAGAAATTGATTATATGCAAGGATTACAGCTAGATTTTAATCCTTTCTTAGTTCAATATGCTCTCATAAAAACATTAATATTTGCTTTTCTAATCGCAACAGTTCCTTCTTATCATGGATACTATGTAAAAGGTGGTTCCATTGCAGTTGGAAAAGCTAGTACTCAAGCTGTGGTATGGACTATTATATTAATTGTGATTACAAATTATTTTTTAACTCAATTATTGCTTACTTAAATGATTATTGTAGATAAGCTATATAAAGGTTTTGAAGGTACTCAAGTATTGAAAGGAATTTCAACTACTTTTGAGTCAGGAAAAACTAGTTTAATTATTGGACAAAGCGGATCTGGTAAAACGGTTTTTTTAAAGTCATTAATAGGTCTTCATGTTCCTGAAAGAGGAACTATCTCTTTTGATGGTGCCGTCAATACTCAGTTTACCATTGAACAAAAAAGACAATGGCGACAAGAGATTGGTATGGTGTTTCAAGGAAGCGCATTATTTGATTCACAAACTGTTCAGGAAAATGTAATGTTTCCATTGAAAATGTTTAAAAAGCAATCTCAAGAAGAAATGATAGAAAGAGTAAATTTTGTCTTGAAAAGAGTGAACTTAGAAAATTCTAATTTTAAATTTCCTGCAGAGCTTTCTGGAGGAATGCAAAAGAGAGTTGCTATTGCCAGAGCCATAGTTATGAATCCAAAATACTTATTTTGTGATGAGCCAAACTCTGGTTTAGATCCCAATACAGCCATACTAATTGATAATTTAATCCAAGAAATTACTGATGAATATCAAATAACAACAGTTATTAATTCACATGACATGAATTCTGTAATGCAAATTGGGGATAAAATTGTCTTTTTAAAGGATGGTGTAAAGGCATGGGAAGGAACTAATAAAGAGGTCTTCAAAACTGATAATGAAGCTGTTGTAAAATTTGTTTATAGTTCTGAATTATTTAAAAAAGTTCGACTTGCGTATTTAAATGAAACTAAATAAAAATTTAGTTTGAAAATTGATAATTTGCTTTTATATTTGCAGCCGCTAAGGAATAAATATGACCTGGTAGCTCAGTTGGTAGAGCATCTCCCTTTTAAGGAGAGGGTCCTGGGTTCGAGCCCCAGCCCGGTCACAAAAATTAAACTCCAAACATTTGTTTGGAGTTTTTTTTATTGATTATTTAACTTTTTCTTTTAGAATTAGGTTCTCTAAATTT
>JADFAM010000077.1 GCA_015665265.1 Flavobacterium sp. | reverse complement strand
AAATTAACGTATGATTCGGAAAACAGAAAAAAATATCCAAAAAATAAAAAACCACCTATAATTAACTTTCCAGAGAAAACACCATATCATTTAGAAGCTGAAGAGTATGTTAACAACCATTTTGATTCTCATTACGGTCATTTAAGTAGTTCAATTATTTATCCCATAGATTTTAAAACCTCGCAGGCTTGGCTTGATCAGTTTTTAAAAAAAAGATTTAAAGAGTTTGGTGATTATGAGGATGCAATTGTTCAAAAGGAAGTTTTTTTAAATCATAGTATTTTATCTCCATTAATTAATGTAGGATTATTAAATCCTATGGAGGTTATTAAACAAACTCTCGAATTTGCAGAAAAAAATGATATTCCAATCAACTCTACAGAGGGATTTGTCAGACAAATAATAGGTTGGCGAGAATTTATTAGAGGAGTTTACAGTGTCAAAGGTTCTGAAGAACGCACTAAAAACTTTTGGGGCTTTTCAAGAAAAATACCCGCTTCTTTCTATTCTGGAACTACAGGAATTGAACCAATAGATGATGCCATTAAGAAGGTTTTAAATACAGGATATGCTCATCACATTGAACGACTTATGATTTTGGGTAATTTTATGGTTTTATGTGAATTTGACCCAGACGAAGTTTATCAGTGGTTTATGGAGTTGTTTATAGACTCATATGATTGGGTTATGGTTCCTAATGTATATGGAATGAGTTTATATGCCGATGGAGGCTTAATGTCTACCAAACCGTATATAAGTAGCAGTAATTATATTATGAAAATGAGTAATTACAAAAAAGGAGATTGGCAAGCAACATGGGACGGATTATTCTGGGCATTTATGGATAAGCATCGAAGTTTTTTTCTAAAAAACCCAAGGTTAGGAATGCTAATAAGAACTTTTGATAAAATGAATCTGGATAAAAAAGAATCACATTTTAGAAATGCTGATGAGTTTATAAAACAATTAGATGAATAAAGAAAAAATAAATCTAGTTTGGTTAAAAAGAGATTTAAGGCTGCATGACAATGAAGCTATAAGTAGCGCTATAAAAAGCGGTAAAAAGTTTTTAATATTTTATGCTTTCGAAAAAATCTTACTACATGATTTACACTACAATGTCCGACATTGGGATTTTATAAAGCAATCTATAGTAGACTTCAATAAAGAATTAATAGGTTATGAGTCTAAGGTTCTATCTGTTTCCTCTGACATTATAGGTTTGTGTAATCAAATTCAAAACTTTTATGCTATAGATACTGTCTATTCACATATAGAAACTGGAATATTAACAACCTATGTTAGAGATAAAGAGTTTAAGAGATATTGCCGAAATAATAATATAAATTGGAAAGAAAATATAAACAACGGTGTTCAAAGAGGACTTCAGCATAGAAAAAAATGGTACGAAGACTGGGAGTGTTACATGAAAAAAAAGCAAGAAGTTTTTAACCCTCTAGAAAATCAAATACTTAAACTTGAAGAAATCAAAGAAATTGAAAAAGTTTCTCATCCCATTTCTCTTGAAACTCCCTCAGATACAAAATTTCAGAAAGGTGGAAGAAGTATGGGAATTAAATATCTAACAACTTTTTTTAATGAAAGACATAAAGATTATATGTTTCACATTTCAAAGCCAGAATTATCAAGAACAAGTTGCAGCCGACTATCTCCCTATTTAGCATGGGGAAATTTATCTGTAAGAGAGGTTTTTCAGGAAGGAAAAAAAGTGAAAACAAATGCAAACACAAGGCACATAGGGGCTTTCTTATCTAGACTTAGATGGCAAGCACATTTTATTCAGAAATTTGAGATGGAGCACGTGATGGAAAATGCTAGTGTAAATAAAGGATATCATAAACTAAAAAAATCAATATCAAAAAAATACCAAGTCGCTTGGAAAACAGGAACTACTGGCTTCCCTTTAGTTGATGCATGTATGAGATGTCTAAAAGAAACGGGGTATTTAAATTTTAGAATGCGAGCCTTAACTGTTTCATTCTTTACACATATTCTATGGCAACCATGGCAAGATGCGACCACTCATTTATCTCAAATGTTTCTAGATTTTGAACCTGGTATTCATTTCCCACAACTACAAATGCAAGCGGGAGAAACAGGTATTAACAATCTAAGAATATACAATCCTGTGAAAAATGGTATTGAACACGATGAAGATGCTAAATTCATAAAAAAATGGGTTCCAGAACTTAAGAAACTAGATACAATTTTTGCCCACGAACCGTATTTAATGACCCCTCTAGAACAGCAACTTTATGACTTCACTTTAGGCAAAGACTATCCTAATCCCATTGTTGATTTAAAGAAAACAAGAAAAAAAGCATCAGATATCCTATGGAATTTGAAAAAAAATCCTGAGGTTAAAAAAGAAAGCAAACGAATATTATTAAAACATACTCTTTCAGATAGAAATATTATGTTAAGAGATAGGTAGTTAAAAATACCCTTATCAAACTTTAAATATTTTTCTTTACGTAAAACATCATACTATAATTATATGTTAATTTTTGTCTAATCGTTTGATATATTCATTAAACAAAATTACATTTGAGAAAATAACTATGATATTTACTACCACATATACAAATAAAGAAGCAAAAAACTTAACCAATGATTTATTAGGTTTTCCTTTCACATTTTACCAATCATTCAAGATGGGTGGAATAGGTTCTAAAAGAATGATCATTGAAGAAACTAGCCACAACCTTTGTAATTATTTAAATAAAGTATCCGATGTAAACTATGCAAATATTGAATTGCGTCCGGGGGGTATTATAGTATTACTAAATAAAGGTTTGAATAATTACAACTGGGTAATTCCTTACAGACAATTAGTAATTTACAAAACAAATAGATTAACCATCCATGCTCAAGGAAAGTACATATCTTTTAAGAACAATAAATTATTTAGAGAAAACAAGAAGTTTATTGATAAAATGATAGATCTTAAAGTAAATGATCAAGAAAAATACATAACTCCTTCTTATGAATAAGCTATCACTAGAAGAAATAGATAGAATAATTGAAATGGCTTGGGAAGACAGAAGTACATTTGATGCCATTAAATTTCAATTTGGATTAAAAGAACAAGAAGTTATTCAACTTATGAGGTTAGAGATGAAACCAAAAAGTTTTAAGCTTTGGAGAAAGAGAGTGCAAGGAAGAAAAACGAAACATAGTAAGTTAAGAGAATTTGAAAGCGGCCGTTTTAAATGTTCAAGACAAAAACAAATTAGTAACAATTCAATTTCAAAAAGATAAAAATCAGTGCTTTGATTTAAGTAAACACTATTTTGATACAGCACTAAAAAAAGAAAAAAAATGAATACAAAAACATTAGAAAAAGAAATTAAAAAAATTAACGGATTAGATACCCTTACTATTCATGAAGTTGGTGATGACCACCTCTACACTGGCTTAAAAACCCCAATGAAACCTACAGCTTTTTTAATTTCAGATCAGGAAAAAAAAGAAAAAATTGCCAAACTTTTTGGAAAAATCATGGACGTTATGGGATTAGATCTAACAGATGATTCCTTAAAAGGAACTCCTGAAAGAGTTGCTAAAATGTACATTGATGAAATTTTTTCTGGATTAAACCCGAATAATAAGCCAAAAATTGCTTTATTTGACAATATATATCAGTACAATCAGATGTTGGTCGAGAAGAATATTACCTTCTACTCTAATTGTGAGCACCATTTTGTTCCAATAATTGGTAAAGCACACATAGCTTACATCTCATCTGGTAAAGTCATAGGACTTTCTAAATTGAACCGTATTGTTCAATATTATGCTAAAAGACCCCAAGTGCAAGAAAGACTAACCAATCAAATTGCAGAGGATTTAAAAAATACTCTACAAACTGAAGATGTCGCTGTTATTATAGACGCGAAACATTTATGTGTTTCATCTAGAGGTATTAAAGATGATACATCAGCAACAGTTACCTCGTATTATGGTGGGAAATTTAATACTCCAACCAAAATCAATGAATTATTGAACTATTTAAAAGGTTAAACAATGGATTTAATAGAAAGAGCTACAGAATTTGAGCACAGAAAACATAAATTTATTACAACTAGTGATCGTATTATAGCTTCAAGAGAAGTAAAAGGATTGATCTTAGAAATTAATGACATCTACAAAGAAACGAAGGAACAGGATTTGATGGATTTAATGAAAAGACTTACTGTGATTAAACAAAAAATTGAAAAAAGACTGAAAGGTCGTCCTCTAACATCTAGTTAAGAATGCGCAAAATTTTAATTATTGGAGGAAGCCGAGGAATCGGAAATTCTCTTCTAAATAAATTAGTTGACAAAAACAATGTTATTAACATTAGTAGAGTCAAACCTAATTTAACCCATCATAACCTTACACATCACACCTGTGATATTTTAACTGATGAACTTCCAGATTTAGATGAATTGGACTCAATTATATATTCCCCAGGGAGTATTAATTTAAAACCAATATCTCGTTTAAAACTCGACGATTTTAGAAATGATTTTGAAATAAATGTTATAGGAGCAGTAAAAACAATACAACGTTATTTACCTCTTTTAAAAAAAGGCGATAAACCATCTATAGTTCTTTTTAGCACTGTAGCAACAAAACTAGGAATGCCATTTCACGCCAGTGTTTCAGCTGCAAAATCAGCAGTTGAAGGGCTTGTAAAATCTTTAGGAGCAGAATTTGCTCCAGCGATACGCATTAATGCAATTGCTCCTACAGTAACTGACACAGACTTAGCATCAAAAATACTCAGAAATGAGAAAATGATAGACATGATCACAGAACGTCATCCTCTGAAAAAGTTCTTAAATCCTGATGAAGTAGCAGATTTAGCTGAATTTTTATTATCAGAAAAATCAGCATCTATCTCAGGTCAAGTTTTTAATATGGATTGTGGTATTGTAAGTTTTAAGATTTAAATGAAACCTTTATCTATATTCATTAAAACATTAACTATAACTAATAAATCTTCCAAAATGTCCGCTAAAAAATCAATCTATGACATAGAAATTAATTCCCTTCAAGGAAAACCCATAAATCTTTCTTTGTTTAAGGGGAAAAAAATATTATTTGTAAACGTAGCATCTAAATGCGGATTTACTCCTCAATACAAAGAATTGCAAAAACTTCATAATATATACGAAGAAAGTCTTGTAGTAATTGGTGTTCCTTGTAATCAATTTGGAAAACAGGAACCTGGCAATTCTAGTGAGATCAATGAGTTTTGTCAAGTAAATTATGGTGTTTCATTTCTCATAACAGAGAAAATCTCAGTAAAAGGAAAAGAACAACATCCATTGTATAGTTGGCTAACAAATAAAAATGAAAACGGTAGAAAAAACTCTTCTGTAAAATGGAATTTTCAAAAATATCTACTTAATGAAGATGGAGAATTAATTGACTATTACTATTCTATAACCTCACCAACTAGTTCAAAAATTAAAAAACACCTTTAAAATTATGTTTGGAATTTTTAAAAAAAAGACAGAAGTAGAGAAGTTACAGGATTCATATAAAAAGAAAATGAAAGAAGCATATGATCTTCAATCTATAGATAGAAGTGCTAGTGATCAAAAGTATGTTGAGGCGGATCAAATTTTAAAGAAAATAGAATTATTAGAAAAGAAGTAATGCATCATAAAATTAAATATTTAATTTTATTTCTATTCGTCAATTTTGGTGGTTTGGGACTTGGTAGTTGGTTAATGAACAACGGCCCTATGACTAGTTGGTATCAAAATTTAAATAAAGCCCCTTGGACACCTCCAGGGTGGGTTTTTGGTGCAGCTTGGACTACCATCATGGTTTGTTTTTCTGTCTATTTAGTTTTTCTTTTCACCAAAAGTTTCAGCAAAAAAAAACTTATTTTATTTATTTTTCAATTACTTCTTAACGTAAGCTGGAATTATATTTTTTTTAATCAAAAACTAGTTCTTTTTGCTTTAGTCATAATAACACTTTTAACAGCAGTTATTTTTTATTTATTTATCACATATTATAAAGAACAAAAGAGAGTTAGTTTTTTACTCTTACCCTACATGATATGGCTATGTATAGCCACCTCACTCAATCTGTATATTCTCATCCATAATTAACTATGAAATTATACACAGTTCATAAAAAACAAAAGCTACCCATATCGTTAAATGAAGCCTGGGCATTTTTATCAGACCCAAGTAACTTGTCTTTACTTACCCCAAAAGAGATGAATTTCACCATCATTTCAAAAGATCAAAAGCCAATGTATGCTGGACAAGTAATTCAATACAGTGTAACACCCATAGCTGGAATTAAAACTAAATGGATTAGTGAAATAACTCATTTAAAAAAAGGAAACTATTTTATAGATGTTCAATTATTTGGACCCTATTCTTTCTGGCATCATAAGCATTTTATCCATGAAATTGATGGAGGTGTAGAAATGGAAGATATTATAGATTATAAAGTACCATTTGGTATACTCGGTCAAATGTTGCAACCAATTTTAATAAAACCAAAACTAGAAGAAATTTTTAATTATCGACAACAAAAAATAACTGAAATTTTTGGAAAATTTAATAATTAATGGATAAAGTTTCAATATTTTGGTTCCGAAGAGACCTACGCTTACATGATAATGTTGCATTATTTAATGCTCTTAAATCAGGTGAAAAAGTACTTCCAATTTTCATTTTTGATACTAGTATTTTAGAAAAACTACCTAAAAATGATGCTCGTGTTTCTTTTATTATTAAGGAATTGAAATCTATGAATAAACATTTAAAATCATTTGATGCATCTATTGATATATATCATGGAAAGCCAATAGAAGTTTTTGAGTCACTTATTAAAAAATATCCAATAGCAAATGTATTTACAAATCATGATTATGAACCCTATGCTATTAAAAGAGACCAAGAGATTAAAGAGTTATTATCATCCAAAAATATAAATTTTAATTCTTTTAAAGATCAGGTAATTTTTGAAAAAAATGAGATTACTAAAAAAGATGGTAATCCATACGTTGTTTACACACCCTATTCAAAAAAATGGATTGAAGCATACGAACTAATCAATCACACCCATTATACATCTGAAGACTTACTAAGTCAATTGTATACTAAGACAAAAGCAAAAGAACTTACATTAGAGGAATTAGGATTCGTGGAAACTAACACCCCAATTAAAAATTATATTTTTAATTCAAGAATTATCAACGAATATGAAGAAACTAGAAATTTTCCTGCTCTAGACAACACCTCTAAACTAGGTCCTCATCTTCGTTTTGGTACAGTAAGTGTTCGTCAAATGGTTTCAAGAGCTGAAGAGCAAGAAAACAAAACTTTTCTAAAAGAATTAATATGGAGAGAGTTCTTTATGCAAATATTATGGCATTTCCCTCACACGCACAAAGATTCATTTAAGCCCAAGTATGACAGGATTATTTGGAGAAATAATGAAGATGATTTTAAAAGGTGGTGTAATGGAACTACTGGATACCCAATGGTAGATGCAGGAATGAGACAGCTAAACAATACTGGTTTTATGCATAACAGAGTTCGTATGCTAGTAGGCAGTTTTCTTTGTAAACATTTATTAATAGATTGGAGATGGGGTGAAGCTTATTTTGCAGAAAAACTACATGATTATGAAATGTCTAGTAATATTGGTAATTGGCAATGGGTAGCTGGAACAGGAGTAGATGCTTCTCCTTACTTTAGAATTTTTAACCCAACTAGCCAAATAAAAAAATTTGACAAAGACTTCTCATATATTAAAAAATGGGTTCCAGACTTTCAAGAACTCACCTACCCTTCTCCTATGGTAGATCATAAATTTGCAAGAGAACGGTGTTTAAAAACCTATAAAGAAGCACTGGCTTAAAAATTTATGTATGACAGATACTGTCATAAAAGAGTTGTAACATTTATATTTGCATCAATTCGGGATGTAGCTTAGTCCGGTTAAAGTGCTGGTCTGGGGGACCAGAGATCGGAGGTTCGAATCCTCTCATCCCGACAAGCAGATACCTAACTTCAAAGAAGTTGGGTTTTTTGTTTGTAGTTGAGTCAAGTTTATTTGTGCGAATAAAACAAATAAAAGACCAAAATGCGTAAGTATTAGAGGTATCTATTTGCAACAATACTAGTGTAGGATCACTGAATGCAATGAAGTAATCCTCTCATCCCGACTAAAAGTAAAAATTAACTTCTTTTCTCGAGGTTATTTATCAAGTTTTCTATGATTCATAATTATTTACGAAAGAAGCCTCTAAATAAACTAATCAATTATTATTTTGTTAAATTTGTGTATAATTATTTATTAAATTAATAAGAAAATTTAACAATGCTTGTAATAGGTATAGCTGGAGGAACAGGAAGTGGTAAAACAACTGTTGTAAACCAAATTTTAAATGAATTACCAGTAGATGAGGTCTGTGTTATTTCGCAAGATTCTTATTACAAATCTACAGACAATTTATCCTATGAAGAAAGAATAAAAATAAATTTTGATCATCCTAGAGCCATTGATTTTGAATTGTTAGAACAGCATATTATAACTTTAAAATCTGAAAAAGAAATACAACAACCCATCTATTCTTTTGTAACACACAATAGAACAAAAGATACTTTAAAAACTCAACCCCGAAAAGTTGTAATTGTAGAGGGGATTTTAATTTTTAATAGTAAAAAACTACTAGACCTGTTTGATATAAAAATATTTGTTCATGCAGATGCAGACGAAAGATTAATTAGACGAGTAAAAAGAGATATAAAGGAAAGAGGTAGAGATATTGATGAAGTTTTAAATCGATACAAAGAAACCCTAAAACCTATGCATCAGCAATTTATTGAGCCTACAAAAAGTTTTGCAGACATTATCATACCAAATGACAGATACAATACTGTAGCCATTGATATTGTTAGAACTGTAATAAGTGAACGCCTATAAAATATGGTTTCAAAAAAGATAAAAGA
>JADFAM010000101.1 GCA_015665265.1 Flavobacterium sp. | reverse complement strand
ATGATTGAAGGAGCAGAAAACGGATTTACAAGCATTCCTAGAAGTGTGTATTGGGCTATTGTAACACTAACTACTGTTGGATACGGAGATATTGCTCCAGTAACAGCTCTAGGTCAGTTAATAGCAAGTGCTATTATGATTCTGGGGTACGCTATCATTGCCATACCTACTGGAATTGTTGGTTCTGAAATGATGAATGCTAAAATTCATACCAACACACAGAGTTGTCCAAATTGCATGCGAGATTCTCACCAAGATGATGCCATATTTTGTTATCATTGTGGTGATAAATTAAATGAATAATGGGTAACTCTAAGAAGACACTAATCACTATAGTAGGTCCCACAGCTATTGGCAAAACCTCTTTAAGTATTTTAATTGCGTCTTATTTTGATACAGAAATAATTTCATGCGATTCTAGACAATTTTACAAGGAAATGACCTTAGGAACTGCAGTACCTGAAAAAGAAGAGCTTGCTGCTGTCCCTCATCATTTTATTCAAAATAAAAGTGTTTTTGAAGACTATAACGTAGGTGCCTTTGAAAGAGATGCACTAAACGTTTTAGATACGTTGTTTAAAAAACACAATACTGTTGTGATGGTTGGTGGAAGTGGCCTATATGTAAAAGCAGTTCTGGAAGGTTTAGATGATTTTCCAAAAATTGATCCATCAATTAGATTAGAGTTAAAGCATGTTTTAGAAACAGAGGGGATTATTCCTTTGCAAAATCAACTTAAAAAATTAGATATTATAACTTACAATACTATAGATATAGAGAACCATCAGCGAGTTATAAGAGCCCTAGAAATATGCATAGGTACAAATCTACCGTACTCTAGTTATATAGGAAAAGCTAAAAAGAAAAGAAATTTTAAATCAATTAGTATAGGTTTAAATGGTGAACGTGAAAAGATTTATAAAAGAATTAATAAAAGAGTAGATCTAATGATTGAAAAGGGATTGCTCGCTGAAGCCCAAAAATTACATCCTAATAAAGAACTAAATGCTCTTCAAACAGTTGGCTATAGAGAGCTTTTCTCTTTTTTTGAAGAAAAAATAACTAAAGATGAAGCCATACAAGAAATTAAAAAAAATACCAGAAGATTTGCTAAAAGACAACTAACTTGGTTCAATAAAGATGCAAGCATATATTGGTTTGACTTTGAAACTGATACAACTAAAATATTGAAAAAAATTGAAGATTTTATTTAATTTTTTTTAATGACTTAATAGTTTCAAAATTCAATCCCTTTTTTATCTTTGCCAAAATTATATTATAAGATGAAATTAAAATTAGTATTAGTTGTTTTTTGTTTTGCAAGTTTTTTTGCAAACAGTCAAACCAAAGTAGGTACAATAAATTCTGAATTTATTGTAGGATTAATGCCAGAAGCTAAAGAAGTTTTGAAAGAATTAAATCTTTATGCTTCAAAGTTAGACTCATCATATCAAGACAAATTAGCAAATTACAATGCTAAAGTTGCTGCTTTTCAAAAACTTGATCCTAACTTATCAGATACCTTTAAGAAAATTAAAGTTGATGAAATAAATGCATTAGAACAAGATTTGCAAAAAAGTCAACAAAATGGTAATAGTCTGATAGGTCTTAGGAGAGATCAATTAATGAATCCATTGTATCAAATTCTTGGAAAAGCTATTACTGAAATTGCAAAAGCTGATGGGTACTCACAAGTACTCACTTCTTCTGGTAATGAATTTGCTTACATCGATGAAGCATTTGATATTACACAAAAAGTGATGGACAAATTAGGATTAAAAATGCCTCCTCCAGCAAAAAAATAAATAGCTGTCATTAACCAATAAAAAAAGAGAAGCAATGTGCTTCTCTTTTTTTATTAAACTAATTTTAAAATTTTATCTTCTACTGTAATTTGGAGCCTCTTTAGTGATGGCTACATCATGCGGATGACTCTCATTAATCCCTGAAGTAGTTATTCTAACAAACTTTCCTGTATTTTTTAAAGTTTCAATATCTTTAGATCCACAATATCCCATTCCTGCTTTTAAACCTCCTATAAACTGGTGAATACTTTCATCTAAATTTCCTTTATATGGAACTCTTCCAACAATTCCCTCAGGTACTAATTTTTTAATATCATCTTCTACATCTTGGAAATAACGATCTTTAGAACCTTGTTTCATGGCTTCAACAGATCCCATACCTCTGTAAGATTTAAATTTTCTACCCTCGTAAATAATAGTTTCTCCAGGAGATTCTTTTGTACCTGCCAAAAGTGATCCTAACATTACACAATCTGCTCCTGCTGCAATGGCTTTTGGAATATCTCCTGTGTAACGAATTCCACCATCAGCAATAACAGGAACACCAGACCCTTTAATAGCTTCTGCAACTTCTAACACAGCAGAAAATTGAGGAAAACCAACTCCTGCTACTACTCTTGTTGTACAAATAGAACCGGGACCAATTCCAACTTTTACGGCATCAGCACCAGCTTTAACTAAATAAGTTGCAGCCTCAGCTGTAGCAATATTACCAACTACTACATCTAATGCTGGAAATGCTTTTTTTACAGCTTTTAAGACTGTTACAACTCCTTTTGTATGTCCGTGTGCAGTATCTATAATTACAGCATCTACTCCGGCATTCACTAGAGCCTTAGCTCTATCTACAGCATCTGCAGTTACACCTAGGGCAGCTGCAACACGTAATCTTCCATAACTATCTTTATTGGCTATCGGTTTTTGAGTAACTTTTGTAATATCTCTAAAAGTAATTAGCCCACGTAATTTATATTCGTCGTCTACTATTAAGAGCTTTTCAATTTTATTTAACTGCAAAATAGATTCTGCATCCTTTAATGAAGTACCCACTGGAGCCGTAATCAAATTTTTCTCTGTCATTACCTCCACAATAGCTCTATCATTATTGTGTTCAAAACGTAAATCTCTGTTGGTAACAATCCCTCTTAATTTGCCTTGGTTATCAATTACTGGAATACCACCAATTTTATGTTCTCGCATGGCATTATTAGCATCAACTACCACAGCGGTAAGTGGAAGAGTTACTGGGTCTATGATCATACCACTTTCTGCTCTTTTTACTTTTCTAACCTCTTGGGCTTGCTTTTCTATAGACATATTTTTATGCAAGACCCCTATTCCACCTTCTCTTGCCATAGCAATAGCCATAGAAGATTCTGTAACTGTATCCATAGCGGCAGATACTATTGGTACATTAATGGTAATATTTCGTGTAAATTTTGTTTGGATGGATACTTCTCTTGGAAGAACATCTGAATAAGCAGGAACTAATAGAACATCATCGTATGTTAAACCTTCTCCTACTATCTTAGAATTGTGAGCAATCATTGTACAATTAACTTAAAATTAATTGCGACCAAATTTACAACTTATTTTCTAGATAAGAAAGATCAATAATTGTAAGAATTGTTAACTTATTTTATCATATTTACTAAGCCATGAATATTGACTAAAGTTTTTTCCAGAGGAAGCCCCTAACAAAAACAACATCCCTAGGTAGCCTTTAACATAAAATAAAAACAACATAAATAGATATCCTACATGATTGGTATCTCCGTAAATAAGATTTTTTGTTAGTATCGTGGAAAGTAAACTTACCAAAAAAATTGAAATTCCAAGATTTTCTACATTTTTAACACCCCAATATTTAATTTTTCGTAATGGATGCAAATCGGTACCCCATTTGTGAATTAAATAATAATATCCGTTCCCCATGGGAGCAAATAACAATGGGTCGTCTGCTTTGTCTAATCTAAATAGTTTAGAAGGAGCTATAATTTTAAAACCATCTAACACTGTGTTATGAGTCTGTTCTAAATCTTGAATTTTATCTACCACTATTTTTGGATACGAGCCCTTAAAGTATTTGGTATCTAAGAATCGGAGTCTGTAATTCACACATATTTTTTCTATGTGAGAGATGTGAAAAATAGCATTAGAATCTACCTTATCTATATCAAATACATTCACAGTTCTACTAATAGGAGAAGCAGATAAGCGTTCTAAAACAGGTTGTTTGGTTGTTTTAATTTCATTAAAAATTGATTGTACCCATACAATAATGTCTTCGGATTGCACCCCTTTTTTTCTTTCTTTAATTAGAGAAACGTGAATATTAGTAGGTTTAAACATAAAGGTTTTATTTAAGAATATAAAAATATAAAATACACTAAATACATACCTACTGTAAATAAACATTTATTCTTATTCATAATCATTCTACATAATGTTCTGATTATCAATTTACTATTAAATATTATTTTTATTTATTCTAAATAAAGTTTGTAAATCTTAAATTCATACATATATTTGCATAAAATTAATAATCTATTTATAATTAGTCTAAATAAAATGAAAAGAATTATCACCCTATCAATATGCTTAATAAGTATTCAATTACTATCACAAACAAAATTAAAAAAACCAAAAAACAAAATAGATACAATTCAAAAATTAGATGAAGTAATCATTAATTCAAATTTAATATTTGGTAATAAATATGTAGCAAGTAATAGAACAGGTTCTGCATATTACATCTCTCCAAAAGAATTAAAAAAATTTAGTTTTACAGACATAAACAGAGCATTAAGGACTGTTCCTGGAGTAAATACATATGAGGAAGATGGTTTTGGGTTGAGGCCAAATATAAGTTTAAGAGGAACTTCGCCAGAAAGAAGTTCTAAAATAACAATGATGGAAGATGGTGTATTAATTGCTCCTGCTCCTTACAGTGCTTCATCTGCATATTATTTTCCTACTATCGCTAGAATGGAAGCTGTAGAAGTTTTAAAAGGTAGTAGTCAAATCCAATATGGACCATTTACTACTGGTGGAGCTATTAACATGATTTCTAATCAAATTCCAGAATCTTTTGGTGGAAGAATAAGAAGCAGTTATGGTAGTTTTAATTCATCTCAATTTCATGCAATTATTGGTGATAACATAAATAATTTTGGGTATTCATTAGAATATTTGAATTATGGTTCAGATGGTTTTAAGAAATTATCTAATGATATAAATACAGGTTTTGATAAGAACGATATGGTATTAAAATTTAAAGTAAACTTATTTCCACAAGCAGCTGTTAAACAGTCTTTAGATATAAAATTACAATATTCTGATGAGGAATCCAACGAAACATATTTAGGGTTAACAGATAATGATTTTAAAACAAATCCTTTTAAAAGATATGATGGTTCTGCCAAGGATTTAATGAAAAATATTCACAGACAAGTTGTTCTAACCCATACTATAGATTTCACAAAAAATTTCAGAATAACCACAAATGCTTATCATAATTATTTTAAAAGAAATTGGTATAAAGCAGACTATATAACATTTAATGGAGACAAACAATCTATTGGCAAAGTTTTTGGAAACCAAGACAACTTTAACAATCATCTTTCATTTGCAAGAGGTGAAATTAATTCAGATGGCGACGATTTTATGAATGTAAGAGCCAATAATAGAGTTTATAATTCAAAAGGAATACAAACAAAGTTTGATTACCACTGGTATAATAATGATGTTTTTCATGATATAGAGATTGGTTTACGATACCACTACGATGATGAAGATCGTTTTCAATGGATAGATGATTATAGTATCAACAATGGAGTATTGAGTTTATCAAATGCGGGAATCCCTGGCACAAACGCTAATCGAATTAGCAGTGCTAACGCATTTGCAGCTTCTACAACTTATAGATTAAAGTATAAAGGATGGACTTTTACTCCAGGAATACGCTATGAAAATATTTCTTTACAAAGAGAGAATTTTGGAGGAAATGATCCTTCTAGGACTGGAGATAATTTATCTACTAGAGAAAATAACGTAGAAGTATTTATTCCTGGTGTTGGCACTAATTATAAATTCAATAATAATTTTTCAATTTTTGGTGGAATTCACAAAGGTTTTTCACCTCCTAGCAATCAAGCAGGTCAAAAACCTGAAGAAAGCATCAATTATGAGTTAGGGAGTAGATTTGGCGTTGGGAAATTAAGAGGGGAAACTGTCTTATTTTTCAATGACTATAGCAACCTATTAGGTAGTGATTTAGCTGCTACTGGTGGAACAGGCTCATTAGATCAATTTAATGCTGGAGAAGTAGATGTTAATGGTCTTGAATTGCTTCTAAACTATGATTTTTCTGGACAAGAATCAACTATTAAAATTCCTTTTACTTTAGGATATACTTTTACTAATACAGAATTTAAAAATAGTTTTGGTAGTGATGAAGATCTTTGGGGGGAAGTTACAAGTGGTGACGAATTACCCTATTTATCTAAACATCAATTTAACATTGGAATATCTTTAGAGCATCAAAAATATGAGTTAAATTTTAATGGACGTTTTAATGGAAAATTTAGAACACAAGCAGGAGTAGGTTCTATTCCACAAGATGAATTAGTGAACTCAAATTTTGTAATTGACTTTTCTGGAAAGTATTTTATTACTAAAAACTTCTCGGCAACTGCTAACATTATTAATTTATCAGATAATATTTATGCTGCATCAAGAGTACCAGCAGGACTTAGACCAGGTCATCCTTTTGGAGCTTATGTTGGATTTGAATTTAAATTTTAGCTGTACTTATCTTATCATTCTAAAAAGAAGAGGTTTATTTAAAGCCTCTTCTTTTTAGAATGATATCCTATAAACTTTTTAAATATAATATCATTCCTTTTCTAATGTCTGAGGAAGTTTCTGTTAAATTAGGAGTATAAACAGAAATTACATCTGGATGATTAGGAGTTAAAAAAGGGATATCAAATCCTTTCATTAGATAATCACTAATGGCAATTGTATATATTTTTGATGGATTGATAGTGCTATTATCAATAGTAAATAAAGTATCATTCATTTCAATAGAGCTGCGTTGTAAATAAGCACCTGAACCAGAGGCATTGTTACCATACTCTAAAACTTTATTCAATAAACTTCCTTTCATTTTTACCTTTAAAACTGCCCCTCCAAATGGCAATACTCTAAAAGCATCTACACTATTAATATCTCCAACTAATTGGTCATCAATCCGAATAGAACCTCCGTTCACTATAGAGCAATCTACTTCATTATTATATGAATATGACATGGACGCCGCTATCAATAGCCCAAGGTTCGTTTGTTTAGATCTAATTGGAATATCTCTTCCATCTAAAGGAATGTTAGTGTGGTAAATGATTTCATATGGGTTTTCTACAATTTTTGATATTTGAGAATTCATGACTTCCAACCATTTATCTACTACTAACTTTACTTTTTTGTCGTCTACAATAGTAGTATCTATTGTTTTTAATAATGAAGAAATGGAGGTTTCTTTAGTCTTTTTATTAAAATTTATAGAATGAATATAAGCGGTTTTAGCATTAGCATCTGCTTTGGTAATCTTTACATTACCAATCATTTCATTTTTATGATCATGTTCATGACCTCCCATAATCAATGGAATATTGGGTAATAATCTAGCAATTTTTCTATCATGTTCTATTTTAACGTGTGTAAGCCCTATAACTACATCTACCTCCTCTTTAATAAGTTCATATTCTTTTTGAATAGAACTAAACATATCTTTATATAATACATACTCTTTAGGGTTAGATGGAATACAAACACTAATAAAACCTATTTTAATATTTGTACCATCAGCATCTGAAATCTCTTTAATGAATGATCCTTTAATATTTCTACTTATTCCATCAGTCAACTGATAAAATCGTTTAATAGTATCTAATTTTTTAAGAAATATGTTAGAAGAAATCCATGGAAAACTACTTTCATTTATTCTATTTTGAAGATCTTTTTTAGGGATGTCAAATTCATGATTTCCAAAAGCTACCACATCAAAATTCATAGCATTCATTACCTCAATCATTTGTTTGCCACGAATTTTCTCACCATTTAGTTTCATGCCTCCTAACAATGATGGATTTAGAAAATCACCTGCCATTACTAGCATTGTATTCTCATTCTCTTTCAGTAATTCTTTGTGAATGGTTTCTACCCTAGCCATCCCTCCAAAGTTTCCTCCTTGTATAGAAGATATTTCATAAACATCGTTAAGCTGTAATAAAGTAAAAGATATTTTATTATCGTCTACAGTACATGATCCCAAAAATAGTGAGAGTAATAATGTGAATATTTTAAACCTTTTCATTAAAATGGTATCGTTAAATTAAAATATTTTTAAAGCCTGATTATAAGCACTCTCAAAACTCATTGGTTTAATTCCAGTAACCACTTTCTGTTCTGTAAAATAAGAGATAAGCTTTTCAGTTGGCATGTTTCCCGTTAATTCGTCTTTTGCCATAGGACATCCACCATACCCTTTAATAGCTCCATCAAAACGTTTACAACCTGCATGAAAAGCTGCATGTACTTTTTCATGCCATAAACTTGGTGAGGTATGTAAATGTGCTCCAAATTCAATAGCTGGATAGGTTGGGATTAAATTTGAAAATAAATGTGAAATTACAGCTGGACTAGAACTTCCAATAGTATCTGACAATGATAAAATTTTCACTCCCATGCCAGAAAGCTTTTCTGTCCATTCAGAAACTATTTCAACATTCCAAGGATCTCCATAAGGATTTCCAAAACCCATAGATAAATAAGCTACCACTTCTTTATTAGATCTTATTGCGATGGATAAAATTTCTTGTAATGTTTCTATAGACTGACTAATAGTTTTATGTGTATTTCGCATTTGGAAATTCTCAGAAATAGAAAAAGGATATCCTAAATAGTCTATTTCTTCAAACTGAGCTGCATCATTTGCGCCACGAATATTTGCAACAATGGCAAGTAATTTACTTGTTGTTTGTGATAAATCTAAACGAGCCAGCACAGCTGCAGTGTCTCGCATCTGTGGAATTGCTTTGGGTGATACAAAGCTGCCAAAATCTATGGTATCAAAACCAACTTTTAATAAGGAATTAATATAATTTGCTTTAGCTTCTGAAGAAATAAAATGGCTTTTGATGCCTTGCATGGCATCTCTAGGACATTCAATTATTTTTACTTTATTCATCACAAATCAAAGATACAATTTATCGCTTATTAATCTTAAATCAAGATAAAAAGTGCAATTCCAATAAAAACAATAATTTGCATCCATTTTAACCAAATCCCTATCTGTTTATTCTGTTTAATTCTCTCTGAGATGGAACCTCCTAATAGGGCTATGGTAGAAAAAATAACAAATGATACTAAAATAAACACCGCTCCTAAAACATAAAATTGAACTACCGTTGAAATTTCATTTGAAAATAAGAACCCAGGAAATAAAGCAAGAAAAAAAATAGTTACTTTGG
>JADFAM010000020.1 GCA_015665265.1 Flavobacterium sp. | reverse complement strand
ATAAGTACTGATAAAAACTCCTAAAGGTCTAATAATAAACACTATAAGAAAAAAAAGAATCGCTGTTTTCCAATTATATAAAAGCATTAAATCCTCCATATTAATATTTGCAGAAAGAAGAATAAATAGAATTGAAATTAATAAAACACTCAATGATTCTTTAAAGTACAATAGCTCTTTTAAATTTTTTAATTTGCCATTTCCAAGAACCATCCCCATCACTACAACAGCCAACAAACCTGATTCATGTGCAAATATTTCTGATTCTACAAAAACAAGCAAAACTGTAGACAAAGAGACCACATTTAATAAATAATGAGGAATCCATTTTTTATTAATCACAAAGGTTAGTGCATGAGCAAAAGTGAAACCAAAAGAAGTTCCAAATAGTAAAATTTTCCCAAATTCAGATAATGCTGTTTTGGTGAAACCGCTATCACCACCTACACTTATAAACTCAAATACCAATACAGCTACTAGCGCACCTATTGGATCTATAAGAATTCCCTCCCACTTTAAAACAGTTGAAATATCTTTTTTTAATGGAATATTCCTTAAAATTGGAGTAATTACCGTAGGTCCTGTAACTATGATCAATCCAGAAAACAAAAAAGACAATTCCCAATTTAGCTCAAAAATAAAATGTGCTAAAAAACCAGCTCCAAAAAAAGTAACTGCTGATCCTAGGGTAATTAATTTTGTTATTACCGGCCCAACATTTTTTATTTCATCTCTTTTTAAGGTTAAGCCACCCTCAAATAATATAATACTGATGGCCAATGAAACAAAATAATACAACCCATCTCCAGGAAACAATCCTTTGGTACCATTCCAGACAGGTTCAATATACTTTGTATGATCGTCTGTTAAAAACTCTGCTGCTATAGGACCTACCAAAAGTCCAATTAATATTAATGGAAGAATTGCTGGAATTTTAAATCTCCAAGCAAACCACTGTGCTAATATTCCTAAAATAATTATTCCTGCTAATTCTAACATACTAAATATTATTTCTTTAAAAATACAAAAATACATGCATAAAAAATATTCTAGAATATTAAAATATTTATTTTAAAAACTTCTATTTGAGGGTACTATGTAATGTATTTATTAATATTTAAAATTACCAAATACATTTTAAAAAATCATTTATAATATTTAACCCAAAACCTACACAAGTCAATCAATACAATAACGAATATTTAGTATTTTAGCTATTTAGTTTTATTTAAATCTATTAGATAATCAATTATATGCAAATTAAACCCAAAACTGGTTTTAAGGGATTAACTGAAAATTGGCAAAGTGATTTAATTGCTGCTATAAGTGTTGCGCTCATTGCTTTACCTCTTTCATTAGGTATTGCTTTGGCAGCAGGAGCACCTGCCATGTCAGGTATTTTTTCAGCCGTAGTTGGAGGAATAGTTACAACACTTTACAGAGGTGGTCACATATCAGTTAACGGACCTGCAAAAGGAGTCATTGGTGTGATACTTCTTGGTATTGCTTTAATGGATGATGGTTCAGGTCAAGCCTTTAATTATGTTTTAGCAGCAGTTGTTGTTTCTGGTGCAATTCAAATGTTATTAGGAATATTAAAACTGGGAAGATTAGCAGAAGTTTTCCATAGTTCAGTAATCCATGGTATTCTAGCAGCAATTGGAATTATCATATTTGCTAAACAAATCCATGTAGCAATGGGAACTTATTCTGATAGTCCTAGTATTATACAAAACCTTATAGATGCAGTTTTATATTTACCTCAAGCTAATCCTTTTGTCATACTCATTTCACTTACAGGATTATTTTTATTATTACTGCACTCTAAAATAAGTTACCGTTTTTTTCATTTTTTACCGGCTCCAATGTGGGTTATAGCTCTTTCTATTCCTTTTGCATACCTTTTTAACTTCTTTGACCAACAAACACTTTCATTTCTGGGTAAAACCTATGAAATAGGCCCTCATTTACTGCTAGACATTCCAGATAATATTATGGATTCTATTATGCATCCTAATTTTAATAAAGTTAATACAATTGAATTTTGGACGACTGTATTTTCTATGTTGATCATAACAAGTATTGAGTCACTTGCAATTGCCAAAGCTGTTGACAAAATTGACCCCTACAAAAGAAAAACAGACTTAAATAAAGATCTAACAGGGATTGGTTTAAGTACTATGGTAGCTGGCCTTATAGGTGGTTTACCAATAATTGCAGTAATCATAAGAAGTACGGTAAATATTCATAACGGTGCCAAAACAAAATGGTCTAATATGTATCAAGGAATATTATTACTTCTTTTTATTGTGGCTTTAAGTCCCATTATGAGAAAAGTACCGCTATCTGCTTTTGCTATTTTATTGGTATATACTGGTTTTAAATTAGCATCTCCTGCTGTTTTCAAGAAAGCATACAACCAAGGAACTGAGCAACTTATTTTCTTTACAGGAACAATGATTCTTACAATCTACACCAATTTATTAATTGGTTTATTAGGTGGTTTATTATTGGCTTTAGTTACTCATATGCTTTTAGCAAGATTATCCATCTCTCAATTTTTTAAGATGGTGTATAAATCTCGCACTAAATTGGTAAAGCTTAAAGATGGGAGCTTTGATTTAAAAATTAGAGGAATAGCAAACTTTTTAGGTATTCTAAAAGTTGACAATCTAATAACTCAAATTCCTTCTGGAGCTAATGTAAATATTGATTTATCAGAAACAAGATTGGTTGGCATTACCTACATGGATTATCTAGTTGAATTCCTTAAATCTCAAAGAGATTCTGGCGGAAGGGTATTCATTACTGGACTAGATTCTCATGTTTCCTCCACAACATATAATAGAGCTTTAAAAATTAGTTTAAATAATTCTTCTAAAAAATTATCTCAAAGACAAAAACGATTAAGAAATTTAGCTACTGAAAAAGAGTATCAATACAGTAGTCAAGTTGATTGGAATACTCTTTATTTAAAAAAATTCCATTTCTTTGAAATTAGACCTATAGAAAGTAAATACAATTGTCTAAAAGGCACCTATGAAGATTTAGGTATGTCCTGGGAAATTGCAGATGTAACTTTTAATGAGGGTAAAGCTTTTACTGCTGAAACCTTCAATACAACTCTAATGGTATTAAAATTAAATAAAAAACTACCCATTTTTACTATGGAAAAAGAAGGAGTACTAGGAAAAATATTTGATCGTGTGATGGCTTTTACTGGATATAAAGATATTGATTTTGAAATGTATCCAGATTTTTCAAAAAAATTCTTGCTGATGGGAGAAAATGAATCTGAGATTAGATCTTTTTTTACAGAAAAAATTATTCACTTTTTTGAAAATCATCAGATTTATCATCTAGAAAGCAATGGTGAATCAATTGTTATTTTTGACAAAATAAAGCTAGCTCGAACAGATGAAACAATAGCTTTTATAAAATATGGTAGAGAATTAGCTTCATTACTGAACTCATAGATTTAAAAATATTTTATCTATTTTTTTTGAAATAATATCATCTAAAAAATTAAATAATCTTAGATTAGGGTTAAAACAAATTATATCGTACAAATGCTAGGACTACAATTTGAAACGTCAACATCTTGGGCAGAAATTGCTGAAGATAATTTAGAACAAATACTAACTGATCATGCATTTGCAGAGCAAAAGGCCTCTGCTAATGCTATTTCTATCATTATAAACTATTCGGAGGAGACAGATTTAGTGAAAGATATGAGTGATATTGCTATTGAGGAATTAGAACATTTTAGGATGGTTCATCAGTTAATGATAAAAAGAGGCTTTGTATTAGGCAGAGAACAACACAACGACTATGCTAAATCATTACAAAAATTCTTCCCAAAAACAAAGGATAGACAAACTGCTTTGATAAACAGATTATTAGTAGCTGCTCTCATTGAAGCCAGAAGTTGTGAGCGTTTTAAAGTTTTCTCTGAAAACATGCAAGATGAAGAGCTTTCAAAATTTTATAAAGATTTAATGGTGGCAGAAGCAAATCATTACACGTTATTTTTAGGATATGCAAGAAAATATATGGATAGAAAAACTGTAGATGAAAAATGGAAAAGCTTATTAGCTTTTGAAGCAGAAATGATGAAATCTAGGGGTACTAAAGCAACAGTTCATGGTTAATAAAACCCTATTTCCACAAACTTATACTCTAATTTGTGTTTAGCAAAGAACAATCTACATTATTAAGAAAGGAGTTTTGGACTAGTTTTGGAAAATCTTTTCCCAGAAAATGGATACTTTATAATACCAAAATAAAAGGGTTAAGTTTTAAATTTGTTGCAGATAGGAAAAAGGCCATGGTAGTCTTAGATCTTGATCATCCAGATAAAATTGCTAATGAATTATTATTTGAACAATTGTTGTCATTAAAAAACATTTTGGAACGTGATTATAAGCTAACTATACTATTTGATGGAGAATATGAATTAGACTCAGGAAAAAAAATACATCGAATTTACCAATTACATCAAAGTAAATTTAGTATTTACAACAAACAAACTTGGAAAGAATGTTACCTCTTTTATCTAGAATCTATGTCTAAGTTTGAATCTTTCTTTGAAGATTATAAAGATTATATCAATAAATCTATTTCTTAAATTATTTTATAAACTTTATACTAAGTGGATAGTGTGGTATCTGGTTATTACTAGCCCTAACTGCATTTACTATAGGAAAAATTAAGTATATAAATCCTAACATTATAAATCCTAAAATACCAACTCCAAACAAAAAAACAAAAGGAATACATATTAGTGTATAAATAAACATAGAGATTCTAAAGTTTAATATTGTTTTACCATGATAATCCAATTCATAAATTTCATCTTTTTTTAATAGCCAAATAATAAGCGGCACAACAAAACCACCTATTCCAGTAATAAAATCTAAAAATTGACTCAAATGGATAATTACCAATAATTGTTTATTTTCTTTCATCATATTTTTAAAATATATCTATTTGACGCTTATAATAACTACTTGTTACAATTAAGTTATAAAACCTATGAACCTTGTATATTTGCAATATGATTCAAAATGATTCTATCATAGCATTAGCAACACCTTCAGGTAAAGGAGCTATTTCTGTAATTCGAATTTCGGGTGAAGACGCTATTAATATTGTCTCTAAAAAATTTAATTCAATTAGCGGTAAAAAACTGAAGAATCAAAAAACTCACACCATACATTTAGGACATATTATTGAGAACAATAGAATAATAGACGAGGTATTGGTGTCTGTTTTTAAAAATCCAAGCTCTTACACAGGAGAAAATGTAGTTGAAATATCTTGTCATGGATCTTCCTATATACAACAGGAAATCATTCAATTATTTCTTAAAAATGGTTGTAGAATGGCAGACAATGGAGAGTTTACCATGAGAGCATTTCTCAACGGAAAAATGGATCTTAGTCAAGCAGAAGCTGTAGCAGATGTTATCGCTTCTAACTCCTCAGCCTCTCATCAATTAGCAATTCAGCAAATGAGAGGAGGAATCACAAATGAATTAAAGGACCTTAGAACAAAATTATTAGATTTTGCCGCTCTAATTGAATTAGAATTAGACTTTTCTGGAGAGGATGTAGAGTTTGCAGATAGAACCAAATTTAAAGAATTAGTTGTTACTATTTCTTCAGTTCTAAAAAAATTAATAGATAGTTTTTCTTTTGGAAATGCGATGAAAAATGGTATTCCAGTAGCTATTATAGGAGAACCTAATGTAGGAAAGTCAACGTTACTTAATTCATTATTTAACGAAGAAAAAGCCATTGTATCAGAAATAGCTGGCACTACAAGAGATGCTATTGAAGATGAATTGATCATAGAAGGGGTAGCTTTTAGGTTTATAGATACAGCCGGAATTAGACAGACTAATGATATTGTAGAAAGTATTGGTATAAAAAAGACTTTTGAAAAGGCAGAGAATGCTCAACTACTAATTTTTCTTATAGATTCTAATAAGTTTGTAGGCTCTAAAAGTTCTTTTCTTGAAGAAATTAAAATTATTAAAAATCGTTTTCCAAATAAACGATTGTTATTAATTGCCAATAAAATTGATTCTTTACCAGAGAAACAAATAAAAGAGATTACTACAAGTGTAAAAGAGATTCTTCTTCTCTCTGCTAAAGAAAAAATTGGGATTACTACCCTACTTAAAGAATTAACTTCTTTGGTTAATAGAGGTGCCTTAAGTAATAATGAAACGATCGTTACTAATTCTCGTCATTTTGAAGCATTAAATAATGCGCTTAACGCTATTAACTCAGTTCAAGAGGGAATTGATTTAAAAATCTCTACAGACCTATTCTCAATTGACATTAGAGAATGCTTAAGACATCTTGGAAACATTACTGGAGAATATGATGTAGATAAAGATATTTTAGGACATATCTTTTCAAATTTCTGCATTGGAAAGTAAGTGTGATTATAAAAATTACTATTTATTGAGGAAGTTTTTTAAGTCTTGATAATTAGAAATAGGTATGGCAACTTTTTCTTTACTCATAACCTGCTTAATTTGAGAGGGTATTTCTACATTAACTGTTAGAGTTTCTTCTACAACCTGTAAAAACTTAACCGGATGAGCAGTCTCTAAAAATACACCAAACTCGTTAGTTTTTAAACCGTGTTTTTTTAAACCTAAATAACCAATGGCTCCGTGTGGTTCTGAGATGTAATTAAATTTATCATGTATACTCTTCATCATTATTTTAGTTTCATCATCTGAAAAACTATAGGAAGAAAAAGATTTTTTTAAGCCAGACAATTTATTATCAAATAATTCTTGAATTCTAATAAAGTTACTTGGATTACCAACATCCATAGCATTTGAAATAGTAGCTTTTGATGGTTTTGGGTCATAATTCCCATTTAATAAATATTGAGGAACGGTATCATTTATATTTGTTGAAGCTACAAAATGCTTGATGGGTAATCCTAATTTTTGAGCTAACAAACCAGCACAAATATTTCCAAAATTTCCACTAGGAACAGAGAATACAATATCTTTATATTGGTTACTAACTTGCTTATAGGCAAAGAAAAAATAAAACATTTGAGGCAGCCATCTAGCTACATTTATAGAATTTGCTGATGTTAAATTTCTAGAAATATTTATATCCAAAAATGCCGATTTTACCATTTCTTGGCAATCATCAAATACTCCGTCTACTTCAAGAGCAGTAATATTATTTCCTAAAGTAGTTAATTGTTTTTCTTGAATTTCACTCACCTTCCCTTTTGGGTATAAAATCACTACTTGAACACCTTTTGCATTCAAAAACCCACTAGCAACTGCACCTCCAGTATCTCCTGAAGTAGCAACCAAAACTGTAATATCTTCAGTTTTATTTTGATTGAAATATTCTAAGCATTGAGACATAAATCTTGCACCTACATCCTTAAAAGCCATCGTTGGACCATGAAATAATTCTAAAGAACCAATATTTTCATCTAAATTAACAACAGGGAAATCAAAAGAAATAGTTTTTTTGATAATCTCTTTAAGAATATTAGTCGGAATTTCATCTCCAATAAATTGTTTGATTACTTCATATGCAATTTCTTCATTAGAATAGTCACTAATATTATTTATAAAGTCTTCAGAAATTGGAGTAATTTTTTCTGGAAAATACAGCCCCCTATCTGGAGCGATTCCATTTTGAACTGCTTTTTTGAAAGAAGACAAAGGCGACGAATTATTTAGACTATAATATCTCATACTTTTTTATAAAATTTTAATTCCTTGTTGATTAATTTTTGAAACATGAATATCATAATCTATGCCTGTGTTGTTGTAAATTTTTGCCATTGTTTTACCTACTAGCTCTGCAGTTTCCTCTCCCCTAGTCAGCGCAAAAATGGAGGGTCCTGAACCAGAAATACCTGCACCTAAAGCACCTACCTGTATAACTCCTTTTTTAACTTTATCAAATTCTGGAATTAAAACCAATCGATTAGGTTCTATAATTTCATCATGTAAAGATCTTCCTATCAAATCATAATCATTTGTGTATAATCCACTAATTAAACCACCAAAATTACCCATTTGAGTAACTAGTTTCTTTAGTGACACTTGATTTTTTAAAACAGCTCTCGAATCTGATGTTTTTACTTCTATTTGAGGATGAATAATTGTCGCATATAAATCGTTAGGAGAATTAATTTTTAAAACATCTAATGGTTGATAACTTCTAACTAGAGTAAAGCCTCCAAGAATTACTGGGGATACATTATCTGCATGTTCAGTTCCACTAGCTAGTTTTTCTCCTTGCATTGCAAAATAAATTAACTCTTGTTTAGAAAATGGTTTTCCTAATAATTCATTGATTGCAAAAACAGCACCTGCTGCACTAGCAGCACTGCTCCCTATTCCACTGCCTGGTTTTATCTTTTTATATATTTCTATTTCGTAACCTACAGAAGCATCTACTTTTTCAAGCAATGCTAACCCTGCAACACCAGCAACATTTCTATGTGTTTCTAGCGGTAAATTCTGACCTGTTACTTTTGTTATTTTTATTCCTTTTTCAGGCACCTCTCTAACAATCATTTCATCCCCAACAGTATCCAAACAAAGACCAAGAATATCAAAACCACAAGAGATATTGGCAACAGTTGCCGGTGTAAATATTTTAATTTCTTTCATCTAATTATTTTCTAATTTGTAGCATATACCCTAGAGGTTTCCTGTTCTAATAACATCTGCAAATATACCAGAAGCTGTAACATCTGCTCCAGCACCAGCTCCTTTTATAATTAAAGGTTGTTCAGAATATCTATCTGTATAAAATAACACAATATTATCACTTCCTTCTAAATGATAAAAAGAATGAGAGGGGTTTATTTCTTGCAAACCAACCCTAGCTTTACCATCTTTAAACTCGGCTACATATTTTAAACGACAGTTCTTCGCTTTTGAATCCAAAAATAACTGTTGAAATTGAGATTCATCTTTCTCTAATGACAAATAAAAATCAGCATTATTTTTTGTATCAAGACTTTCTTTTGATAAAAATGAATTGTTTTCTATGTCTTCTAACTCCAAATCATAGCCACTTTCTCTAGCTAAAATTAAAATTTTTCTAGCCACATCAATACCGCTAAGATCTATTTTTGGATCTGGTTCAGTATATCCTTCAGTAGCAGCTTGTTTTACCACTGAGGAAAAAGTTGTTGATGCATCAAATTTATTGAATACAAAATTTAGGCTCCCGGAGAGTACTGCTTGAATTTTATGAACTCTATCTCCTGAGGCTATTAAGTTCTTAAGCGTATCAATAATAGGTAAGCCAGCTCCAACATTAGTTTCATAAAGAAAAGAAACATTCGATTTTCGAGAAACATTTTTCAACGTATTGTAGTTTTCAGAACTAGAAGCACAGGCAATTTTATTACAAGTTACCACTGCAATATTTTGACGTAAATAGGCTTCATACATCTCTGAAACATTTTGATTGGCAGTAATATCTATAAAGATGCTATTTCTGAGGTTTAGCTCAGAAACTCTAGAAAAATAAGTGTCAATTCCTGCCTTTTC
>JADFAM010000117.1 GCA_015665265.1 Flavobacterium sp. | reverse complement strand
CACTATTGCACAAAAAAAAAATTCAAAGAAAAAAATTGAAGCACTAAAAAAAGAAGTTGCTGAAATTGTTGAATCTAATCATACCCAATCTCAAATTATGGTAGATAAGATTTTTAGTTTTTCAGAATTAGGGTTTCAAGAAATTGAATCATCAAAATATTTGACTGGAGTATTAAAAGATAATGGGTTTGAGATTGAAAAAGGAATATCGGGAATACCCACTGCATGGTTTGCTACTTGGAGTAACGGAGAAGGACCAGTGATAGCATTGGGAAGTGATGTAGATTGTATCCCAAAAGCTTCACAATACCCAGCGGTAGCCTTTCACAAACCAATAGTTGATGGTGCACCAGGACATGGGGAAGGACATAATTCTGGTATCCCTTTAAATATTACAGCTGCTTTAGCAGTAAAAAAAATCATGGAACGTGAAAATATTGGCGGAACCCTTATTCTTTGGCCTGGAATTGCTGAAGAATTAGTCGCTGCCAAAGCCTGGTTTACCAGAGATGGTCTTTTTGACAACATAGATATGTGTATTTTCACACATGTTAGTAGTAATCTTGGAGTATCCTACGGAGCTTCTAGAGGTACTGGATTAATTTCAGTAGAATACACTTTTGAGGGAGAATCAGCACATTCTGCAGGATCTCCTTGGCGAGGAAGAAGTGCTCTGGATGCTGCAGAATTAATGAATGTTGGCTGGAATTATAAACGAGAACATTTACATCCTTTAAAAAGATCACATTCTATATTTACAGATGCAGGAGATCAGCCAAATGTTGTTCCTTCCAAAGCTTCAATATGGTATTATTTTAGAGACATTACTTATGAAGGAATTATGGAAATGTATCGTGAAGCTAATGATGTAGCTGAAGGTGCTGCTTTGATGACTAAAACAAAAGTAAGCTCTAAAATTCTCGGAACTGCTTGGCCAAGACATTTTAATAAAACAATTGCTGAAACCATGTATAAAAATATCAAAACAGTTGGTTTACCAACCTGGTCCGATAATGATCAGTTACTTGCAAAAGCAGTTCAAAAAGAGGTTAATTCTAAAAATATTACGGGTTTAAGCAACAAACTAAACGCTCTAGGGCTTCCTATTAAAAGACCTGTTAGCGGTGGCTCTGATGATATTGGTGATATTTCATGGAAAGTACCAACTGTCACATTAAGATACCCATCAAATATCCCCGGACTTCAAGGACATCACTGGAGTAATGCCATTGCTATGGCAACACCCATTGCACACAAAGGTGTTACAGCAGGTGCTAAAGTTGAGGCAATGACCATCATAGATTTCTTGTTAAAACCATCTTTAATAGATGATGCTTGGGACTACTTTAATAATGTACAAAGTAAGGAAACAAAATACGAACCAATGCTAAGTGATGATGATTTGCCGCCTATCTATTTAAATAAAGATAAACAAGAACAGTTTAGAAGTCAGTTAGAAAAGTTTTATTATGATGAAACTAAATACAAGACGTATTTGGAACAATTAGGTATTACATACCCAACGCTAAAAAAGAAGTAATATTACATTTTCACAGCACGTAACATCTCACGTTTTCCTGGAGGGCCAGGTAACCTTTCTACCCTAAAACCTACAGATTGCATGGCTCTTCTTACGCTACCTTTAGCTGCATAAGTAACCAATACTCCCTCTGATTTTAAAGCTAAAAACATTTTTAAAAAAATTTCCTCAGTCCATAATTCTGGCTGAACTCGCGCACCAAATGCGTCAAAAAAAATAATATCAAACTTATTTTTGTCATCAATTTCATGGAAAAATTGTTTTCTCTTCAAAAGAGAAAAGCTGGGAGTAATTTGGTGTTTCTCCTCCCAAGAACACGAATGAAATGATTCAAAAATTTTAGCAAATTGGGTTGCACCTAACTCAGCAACATAATTTAATTTTAATAGCTCTTCCTCAAGAATAGGATAAGCCTCTACCCCAACATATTCAATCAACAATTCCTTATTTTGAGCTGCTAATAACGTCATAAAACTATTTAATCCGGTTCCAAAACCAATTTCTAAAACAGCAATTTCATTGGAAGATTTATATTTTAACCCATTATTAATATAAACATGATTAGCTTCTTGAATAGCACCATGAATAGAATGGTATTGTTCATTCCATTCAGGAATATGAATGGTAGTTGATCCGTCTGAAGTTTTTATAATTTCTCTTTTCAAAGATGTGGTGTTAGTACTTATTACTTTTTTAGTAATACTCCATTAGCTTCAAAAGCAAATTCCATAGCAGGCTCTGTAATGTTAGCGATTTCCTCAGATGATTTACCTGCATCTTCTGCATAATGTTTTAAATCTGCTACAGACACCTCATTTACAAATGCCTTACCGGCAACAATTACTTCTTTTCCAGCAGCATCTAAGGGCATGAAAAATCCATAATCTTTAAATCGAACCATAATAGTTTCATTATTATTACCAGCTGGTAGTGTCATCCAACATCCTTTTTTTGAACAAACCTCTTTAATGTTGGCATTAAATTTTAAATTAATGGTGTCTCCTAATTTTAATGCTTTATAATTTGATAAAGCTTCATTAGTTGATTGATAATCTGATGCAGATACAGTATCTCCAAAACTTTTGTAAGTAGTATTTTCTACTATTTTATTTTCTTTATTAGTATCTTTTTTAGCTGAATTACAAGCTAGAATTACAAAAGACAATACTATAATTATTCCTATTTTTTTCATATCAAAAAACTTTAATTTTATACAAATCAAAGATAGTTGTTAAAATAAAAACTACGAGTGCTTTTTTACTTAAAAAAATAAACAATTTTGTTTACATTTGTTTGTATACACTTATAAATAAGCATGGCTACGGATATCATAATTAAACCTATAAAAGACTCTAAAATCAGTAATGTAGACTTTAGTAACCTACCTTTTGGAAAAGTTTTTTCTGATCATATTTTTCAATGTGAATATATTGATGGTGCATGGCAAAATCCAATCATTAAACCCAACGAACCTATTCTCCTTAATCCCGCGGCAAAAATATTTCATTATGGCCAGTCTATTTTTGAAGGAATGAAAGCCTATAAAGATGGTAATGGAGAAGTTTTTTTATTTAGACCAGAAGAAAATTGCAAACGCCTTAATCTTTCTGCAAAACGTTTGATGATGCCTGAGATTCCAGCAGATTTATTTATGGATGGTTTAAAGAAATTACTAGAAATAGATAGTGATTGGATTCCTACAACAGAAGGAAGTTCTTTGTATGTTCGTCCTTTTATGTTTGCCTCTGGTGAAGGACTTCATGCATCACCGGCAGACTCCTATACTTTTATAATTTCCACTGCCCCTTCAGGAGCATACTTTTCTGGCAAAGTAACTGTTTTAATAGAAGAGAAATATGCTAGAGCCGCAAATGGAGGAGTTGGTTTTGCTAAAGCAGGGGGGAATTATGCTGCACAATTTTACCCTACTCAACTAGCCATTGAAAAAGGATATAATCAGGTAATTTGGACCGATGATAACTCGCATCAATTTATTGAGGAAGCTGGTGCAATGAATATCTTTATTCGTATTGGAGAGGTTTTAATTACCAGTCCAACAAACGATAGAATATTAGACGGAATTACACGAAAAAGTATTTTACAAATTGCAAAAGATCAAAATATACCCATTGAAGTTCGAAAAATTTCTGTTAGCGAAGTTGTACAAGCTGCAAGAGAAGGAAACTTAAAGGAAATGTTTGGTGCTGGAACTGCGGCTGTTATATCTCCTATTGCTGAATTCGGTTATCAAGGAGTTGATTATGAATTACCAGAGTTAAAAGACACCTATGCTTCTTTATTTAAAGAGAAAATCACAGATATTCAAACCAATAAATCCGAAGACCCTTACGGTTGGAGAGTTGTTGTGTAAATTATGAATATGATTAAATGAAGCTATTATTTAATTGATCTGTTTTATCTAAAATTACTAAAAGCAATGTTTCATGAAATATAAGTATTTCACCTTTTTAATTTTACTTATTTTTTCCTGCAAAGAAGAAGAATTATATTATAAAGATGAAAAAATAGATCTAATTGATCGCATTACTGTTTTTAATAATAGTAATAACACAATTAGTTTTAATTTTGGAATGTGGATGTTTTCAGAAAAACAATTTGAAGTTAATGCAATTGCAGACTGGATAGGTGTGAAAAAGAATGGTAAAACCATTTTAGAACCAATTAATATAATATGGGTTGATTTTAGAGCTACCAATAAAAAAGAAGCAATAGAAAATATTACTACCTTTTTAAATGACAATGGTTTTCTCTTAAGAGATGGATCTTCTTTTGGGTATTATGGGTTATTTGATAATAGTGAATGGATACATCAATACAAAGAAACATGGTCAGACAATCAAAACCCAAATACAATTAATAATCATGGTAGAATTTTTCTTTCACATCAGCTAAAAAGTAATTTAAATAACGTAGTTTTTGTTTCTACAGGTGCTTTTAGTATTGAGGATCAAAACCATTATCTTATTTCTTTTGATGATGCTTTAAAAAAAATAGATAAAACTGGACAATGGCAAATATTTAAAAATAGATTTATCTCAAATAATATCATACAAAATAATCTTTACAGCACATATGACCATAAAGGTATCAAAGTGTTTGTATTAAATTAACAATTAACATGACTAAAAAAATATTCATTATTATTGTATTAATCATTTACGTTTCAGGATTTACCACCAAAGACAAAACTAATGATAAAACTAGCAAAGCAAACCAATACATTACAATTTTAGGAACGGCTCAAGATGGTGGTTTTCCTCATATTGGTTGTCTAAAAAAATGCTGTGATGATTTCTATAAAGGTGTATCACCAAAACAAAAGGTAGTTTCTTTAGGCTTAATTGACAGGGAGGCCCAACAAAAATTTCTATTTGAAGCAACTCCAGACATTTCTACTCAATTAGCAGATTTAGAAAAAAATCATCTAAGAACTAGTACCATTATAGATGGTGTTTTTATAACCCATGCACACATGGGTCATTATGCTGGATTGTTATATTTTGGCAAAGAAGCATTAGGTAAAAAAGACATCCCTGTGTATGCAATGCCAAAAATGAAAAATTTCTTAATCAATAACGGTCCTTGGAGTCAATTAGTTACAACTAAAAATATTGCATTTTCAAACTTAAGAAAAGACAAGGTTGTTCAACTTAATAATTCTTTAAAAGTTACTCCTTTTCTTGTTCCTCATAGAGATGAATTTTCAGAAACTGTGGGGTATAAAATTGAAGGGAAAAACAAATCAGCTCTGTTTATTCCAGACATAAATAAATGGAGTTTGTGGGAAAAAAATATTGTAGAGGAAGTTAAAAAAGTTGATTATGCATTCTTAGATGCCACTTTTTTTAAAGAAGGAGAAATTAATAGACCTATGAGTGAAGTACCTCACCCATTCATTGAAGAAACAGTTGACTTATTTAAAAATGAATCTTTAACAACTAAAAATAAAGTGATTTTTATTCATTTTAATCATACCAATCCCGCATTGCAACCTAATTCAAAAGAAAGAAATGAACTAACATTATTAGGATATAAATTTGCTGCAGAAGGGAAACGATTTGAACTTTAAAAGCAATCATTATTTTTTTAAAATTGAACCAATATTTGGCTTAAAATAATTAGGTCCTTTTAATACTTTTCCATCTTCACGAAAAATTGGATGCCCATCCTCTCCTAATTTACTCATATTACTGCGCTGAATTTCGTCAAAAACCTCAGCAATCTTATATTGCATTCCGTGCTCTATAATGGTTCCTGCCAAAATATATAACATATCTCCTAAAGCATCTGCAACTTCCACTAAATCATTTGCATTAGCCGCTTCAAGATATTCCTCATTTTCTTCTTTCATCAAATTAAAACGAAGTAAATTTTTTGCTGCCCCAAGGTCTGCTGTTGGTTCATTTTTAATTCCTAGCTTAAATGCTGTATGAAACTCGTGAACGGCGTCTGTGTATTTTTTCATATTTTATAGATGTGTTATTTTAAATCATTTTTTTAAGAAAACTGGCTGGAGCTATTTTTAAAATAAAAGCTATCAATCTCCATCGCTTAGAGATGTAAGCAACTCTTTTCTTTTTCTTAATTGCTGTATAAATTTGTTTTACTGCTTTTTCAAGAGAAACCATCCAAAAAATACCTTCTCCTAATGCCATTGCTGTATCTACAAATCCTGGACGAATATCAGTAATAAAAACTTTATTTGATTTGATAGTTTTTGTTTTCATATATAGACTTTCTAAATATGCTTTTTGATAAGCCTTTGATGAAAAATATGCTGGTGCTCCTCTATTTCCTCTAATGGAGGCTATGGAGGTAATACCTACCAAATGACCAAATCCTTGATTTCTAAATAAA
This sequence comes from Flavobacterium sp., assembly GCA_015665265.1. Lineage (GTDB taxonomy): Bacteria > Bacteroidota > Bacteroidia > Flavobacteriales > Flavobacteriaceae > Polaribacter. The sequence goes on along the minus strand of JADFAM010000117.1, from coordinate 3,317 downwards.
TTAAATGATAAATCATACAACTTGGTAGCTCCTACTACATTTGTAAAGATGGTTTCTTCCTCTTTATTCCATGCTAACGTTGGATTAATATGTCCAACACCAGAGGATTGTATGATGATATCTATTGTTGTAAATTCTTTAATAATTTCATTGAACACATTTTCTACCTCATCTACTTTTTGAATGTCATTTTGGGCAACATAAACCTGGTTAGAATATTGTTTTTTTAGGGCCTCCAACTTCTCTAATCTTCTTCCAGTGATGGCTACTCTATACCCATCTTTAAGTAATAATTCAGAAATTTCTTTTCCAATACCAGAAGTTGCTCCAAAAACAATTGCCGTTTTCATTTAATTTGTAATTTTGTTAAAAATACATAATTTATGTTTACAAAAGGTCGAATCATTTTTGCTATTATTTTCATCATAGCTTTTGTCATTTTTATGGTAATTTCCTACAAAAAAGATTCAAAAAATCATCAAGCTTATTACAAAGATGCAGCAAAAAAAGTAGCAATATATGGTACAATAGCCATCATCATTTTTGTTGCTCTTAGACTAGTGACTGCATATTTATTATAATGATAGCATGCACAACAAAAAATCTCCGAGCAAAGACTCGGAGATTTTTTGTTAACTTCATAGAAAAGATCTTGTTAATTTTCTGAATTCAAAAAGCTATAATTTTTAGAGTAAGATAACATTTGTTCTTCAAAGTCTTTTGGTTGAACTATTGTAATATCAGTAATAACTCCCTCCGAGTCTTTTATCAAATTTAAAATCGGATTTACAAAACCGCTGTAGGGAGCAGATGTAAATTGCTTGTTTCGCTCAATAACTTCAGCATGAATTTCTTGATCTACTTTAACGCCATAACCCTCTACCAATGCTTTTGCAGCATCAAAATCTCCTTCTGATTTTATTCGCTGTGCTTCTTTTAATAAGCGTCCAAAAATAGCGCGAAGTTTTGCATAATCATTTACTTTAAAAAAGGTTTTTCCGTCTTTAGTAACCTTTTCTATGACATTATCTTTTAATCCTTGTTCATAAGACCAAGCAGAAACCCACTGTCTGTTAACCATATGATCTTCTTCCAAATCGTTCCCTAATTCTATTCTAATTAATTGAGTAATTAAACCATTTCTTATATAACCGTCATAGGCTGCTTTCCCTAACTCTTCCCAATTATCAGTTAAGCCCAGTTCTTGTAATTTTGGATCCATTAAATAATACAATCCAACTAAATCTGCTCTCCCCTCCTCCATGGTTGATGCATAATTTTGAAGAGTTTCTTTTGGTTGACCAATTCCTTCATTAATAACTCCAGATGCATGCCCTACTACTTCGTGTAATGCTGTGTGGAGTTTATCTGCAATTTGTCCATATTTTTCCTCTAATCTTATTTCTTCCTCATCATAAGCAAATTCATTCAATCTTCCAGAACCTCCTGCATTATTGTAGGCTCCAGTAATATTACCCAAAGAAACAGATTTAGAACCATGCTGTTGCCTGATCCAATTATTATTTGGTAAATTAACACCTATTGGTGTACTAGGTGAAGAATCACCAGCTTCACCGGCTACGTTAACTGTTTTGTATGAAACACCTACCACTTTTTCTTTTTTATGTGCAGGATCTAAGGGTGAATTGTCCTCAAACCATTGAGCGTTATCAGATAAAACAGCCATCTTTCGGGACATATCAAAATCTTTAATTTCTACAATAGTTTCATAAGAACCTCTATATCCTTTAGGGTCATTATAGACCTCTATAAATCCGTTAATCCAGTCTATATTTCCTTCTGTTGAAGTAACCCAAGCTATACAATATTGATCCCAAACATCTAGACTTCCAGTTTTATAATATTCAATTAACAAACCTATGGCTTTTGCTTGATTATCGTTTTCAGCGACTCCTTGTGCTTTTTCTAACCACCCTATAATTTGATCTATAGCATCACCATACATTCCTCCAGACTTCCACACTTTTTCAACCAACACTCCGTTTTCTCGAACTAATTTTGAATTTAATCCCGCTTCTATTGGCATTCCTTCTGGACCTCTGTATGCAGTTTTATAAAAATCTGTAACATCTTTATCCGTAATATCTGAACCATAGAAATTGATAGCTGAAGATAAGATGTTATCAACTCCCTCTTTCTTATTTACTTTTTTAGAATCTATATCATTAAATAAAACAGCTATAATCTCTTCAGATAACTCTGTATTTGATTTTTTTAATAAATCTGTTTCAAAATACTCACGTGTAAAATCTGGTTTAATTTTATCATTTGAATAATGATGATGAATTCCATTAGAGAACCAAACTCTTTTTAAATAAACTTTAAAAGCTTTGAAGTCTTCAGATTCTTTATCTCCTGTATAGTTTGTATTGATATTTTCTAGGGCTGCTCTTATTTTTAAATTGTGTTTATAATTCTGATCCCACATAATATCTCTACCTGCTAAACCAGCTTGAGTTAAATAATAAACCAATGATTTTTCTTTAAGACTTAACTCTTCAAATCCAGGTACTTTATAACGAAGTACTTTAATGTCTGCAAATTGTTCTACTAGATGATTAAACTTGGTTTCTTTTTGCCCATCATTAGCGCAAGAAAATAAGATTCCACTAATCAGGAACAAATAGATGATTTGTTTTAATTTCATGTGTGTTCTATTTTGATTTTGGTTGTTAAATGTACAAATTTTATAAGTTATATTGTTTGTGATTTCAGTTGTCTTCTAATGTATTTAAATCTTTTCCAAGTCTTGCTATTAAATTGAGTGTACATAACAAAACATCCAATATCTAGCAAAAAGTAAAATAGACTTATTCCACTAGGTGGGTTATGACTTTTTAGTATTGGAAAAACACCAAAAGCAGTGTCTGGCCATGACCAAACTTCATAGGCAGTCCCTATAATTTCTAATACAGCTACTACCACATACATGGTTAAAAAGAACAACCTGTCTTTGGGTCTATTAATTAATACTAGAAATACGGCAATGGTCATTACAAAACCAAAAATATCATTGAATACAATGAGATAGAAAAGTGAAAATATTATAATACCAAAAAATAACCATCTAACAATTTCTTTTTGATATTTATTAACAATGGATGCTTTTGAAAAACAATAGGTTCTAGCATATACTACCGCATGACCTAAAGGAATATAAAACGGAAGATTGGATAATCTATAGGTATACATGCCTAATACAATTGAAAACAAATATTCACCTATAAAACCAATAATCACTGCATATATCATTAATTTTCGTGTGCGTTTTACAGATCTTTTATAAAGTACTAAAA
>JADFAM010000092.1 GCA_015665265.1 Flavobacterium sp. | reverse complement strand
CACCTGAAGATAAAAGAGCGGAAGCATTAAAAAAAACAATGGATTTTTCTAATGTAAATATGAAAGCCGTTTACAATGGAGATTATATAGATCAAAGGGTAAGACCTCCAATGAACAACGTAGACCCTACTGCAATGTTTGCAGGTGCTGGAGGTGGCGTTAGTATTCCTGTTAAATTTTCAGAAAGATTATGGGCTTTGAGAAGAGATTTAGATTTTAAAACAAATTTTCCGAAAAAAATATTAAGTGAATTTGGAGAGCCTTTTTTTGAAAATGATTTAGGCATACCACCCGAAAAATATTACAATTTTTTAGAGTATTGTAATCCACTTGGTATTGAAGATTTGTATCGACAAAATAGAAAAATGGAAATGATTCTTATATTGAAAAGAGAGAGCATAACATATTTAAAAATTACTGAGAATAGCAAAGAATAATGCTTGCAAAATATTATGGTTTCATTTAAGAAAATAGTTTTTTTAATTATACTTCCCTTTCTAGCATTTAGTAGCCACAAATATTATTTAAGTCTAACTGACATAGAATATAATATTGAAAAAAATAGCTTAGAAATAATCATCAATTTATTTATGGATGATTTAGAGTATTCCGTTAACAAAGATTTTGAAATTGATTTAAAACTTTCAACCAAAGATGAATTAAAAAATGCTGATATCTATTTTAAAAATTATTTAAATAAAAATCTCACTTTCAAAATAGATAATAAGCAAATAAACTTTGACTACATTGGAAAAGAATATGAAGGTGATCTTGTTTATTTTTATCTAGAAATAGATAGCGTAAATAACCCGAATTCCTTAGAATTATCAAATAAATTACTTCTTAAATATTTCAAAAAACAACAAAATGTTGTAAAATTAAAAAATGGCAATAATCGACAAAGTGAAATATTAACTTATGAAACTAATAAAGCTTTGTTAAATTTTTAAAAAACCCTAAAAAAAAATACTCCTAATTATTACTTTCAACAAATTTTTCAAATCAAAATTATCTCTTATGAATAAATTAGCTATCACAGCTTTTAGTTTCCTATTAATTTCAATGTCTATTATTGGACAGGAAACACAGAAAAACACAAAAATAGGTCATACAGATCAAAATAAATTTAGACAATTAAAAGATGTACTGCCTACCCCAAATAATAGAAGAACAGCTTCAGGTGCTCCAGGATACGAATACACACAACAAAAGGTAGATTATGTGATGAATATCAGAATTGACGAAAACACAAATCGTCTTTTTGGAGATGAATCTATTACTTATAAGAATAATTCTAAAGATTATTTAGAGTATCTGTGGGTTCAATTAGATCAAAACATGAGAGCTCCAGACTCAAAAACTCCTTTAGCTAAGTCTGAGAGTTTAAGCTCATCTTTTGAAAGACCTGAGACTTTCACAAAAAATAATTTAAAAAAACCTTCAGATTTTGGATTTAAAATCGAAGAAGTAAATAATACTGATGGTAGTTCACTTTCATATATGATCAATAGAACTATGATGAGAATTAACTTACCAAAACCACTTGCACCTGGTAATTCTTTTCAATTTAAAATTAAATGGAATTACTTAATAAATAACTCGGTGAAAGATGGCGGTAGATCTGGATTTGAATTATTTCCTGATGGAAATAAAAACTTTACCATAGCTCAATTTTTTCCGAGATTAGCAGTGTATGACAATGTTGAAGGATGGCAAAATATGCAATTTTGGGGAAGAAGTGAATGGGCTTTGGAATTTGGAGATTATGATGTAAAAATAACTGTTCCTTCTGATCATATTTTAGACGCTACTGGCGAATTACAAAATGAAAATAAGGTATTAACTAGAGAACAACGTAAACGTTTTGAAAAAGCAAGAACTTCATTCGAAGAGCCAATTTTTATTGTGACTCAAGAGGAGGCTGAAAAAGCTGAAAAAGGAAATAGTAACAAAACAAAAACATGGCACTTTAATGCTAAAAATGTACGAGATTTTGCCTTTGCATCTTCGAGAAAATATATATGGGATGCTATGGCTGTAAATATCAACGGTAAAACCGTTATGGCAATTTCATTATACCCAAAGGAAGGAAATCCTTTGTGGGAAGAGCATTCTACTAGAGTTGTTGCAAATACTTTAGAAGAATATTCTAAAATGACTTTTGATTATCCATACAGCAAAGCTATATCGGTTCATGCAGACAGACAAGGAATGGAATATCCTATGATATGTTTTAATTACGGACGTCCAAATCCAGATGGCACCTATTCAGAGAGAACAAAAAGAGGAATGATTGGAGTGATTACGCATGAAGTAGGACACAATTTTTTTCCAATGATAGTAAATTCTGATGAACGCCAATGGACCTGGATGGATGAGGGAATTAATTCATTTGTTGAAATCTTAGCTGAACTAGATTATGATCCTAACTTCTATACAGGAAATCTACCAAAAGATATTGTAAGATACATGAGTATTGATCAAAATAACCTCTCACCTATTATGTCTCAGGGTGATTATGTGAAAAACTTTGGACCTAATGCCTACACTAAACCAGCTGCAGGTTTGTACATGCTTCGTCAAACTATCATGGGACCAGAATTATTTGACTATGCCTTTAGAACATACTCACAAAGATGGATGTTCAAACATCCAAGTCCTGCTGATTTCTTCAGAACAATGGAAGATGCTTCTGCTATGGACTTAGACTGGTTTTGGAGAGGATGGTTCTTTACAACCGACTATAATGATATTGGCTTAAAAGATGTTAAAAAATATAATCTAACAGATCAACCTACACAGGAAGCAAAAGTTCTTGCTAAAAGGTACAACATGAATTTAGAAGATTACATAGGTAAATTAGTATTTTTTGAAGAGGAAAAAGAAGGAGTTTTAGTAGAAGCCAAAAATGCATTAGATATAGGTGTCATTAAAGATTACATGGCATCGATGAACGAAGAGGAAAAAAATTCACTGAAAGAAGCTCCTAACTTCTTCTACGAAGTCACCTTTGAAAAACCAGGAGGATTAGTGATGCCAATTATAGTTGAGTTAGAATATGCAGATGGAACTAAAGAAAGACAAACTTTTCCTGCTCAGATTTGGAGGTATAATGATAAGGAAATCTCTAAGGTATTTAGGACTACACAGGAGATTAAAAAAATAACAATAGACCCAGATCTTGAAACAGCTGACATAGATACGTCTAATAATAGCTGGCCTAAAAAAGACAACTCAAAATTTGATAAATTCAAAAAATTCAAAATCAAAGGATAGAATTATTTAACACCCATTTTTTACTAATATAAACCACTAATTATGAAGAAAACTATTTCTTTTATCTTTTCAGTTCTGATTATCAGTGCAAGTACTGTTGCACAGAATAGTGCTACAAAAACCCAAAAAGGACATACGAATCAGAATAAATTTCGACAATTAAAGGAAATGTTAGCTACACCTAATAGCCAACGTACTGCTTCCGGAGCACCAGGTAAAGATTATAGTCAGCAAAAAGTAGACTATGATATGAGTATAGTTCTAGATGATGACAACCAAAAAATTACAGGAAAAGAAACCATAACATATCACAATAATTCAGATGATACTTTAAAATATTTATGGGTTCAGTTAGATCAAAATGTTAGAGCTAAGGATTCCAAAACTCCAGACATCACTCCAAGTAGTAAAATTCCTGAAAAATTAAATAAACGATGGTATGATGCCATGTTTAGTGAGCCTTTTGACGGTGGGTTTCATATCATGAGTGTACAAAATGTTGATGGCAGCAACTTATCGCACACCATCAACCAAACGATGATGCGAATAAATTTGCCTCAACCTTTGGCTTCAGGCGAAAAGTTTCAGTTTAAAATATCTTGGTGGTATAATATCAATAATCACAGAATCAACAGAGGAAGATCTGGGTACGAACATTTTACTGAAGATGGAAATAACAACTATGTTATTGCTCAATTCTATCCTAGATTATGTGTGTATGATAATGTAGAAGGTTGGCAGAATGACCAGTTTTGGGGACGTAGTGAATTTGCTTTAGAATTTGGAGATTTTACAGTAGATATTACTGTTCCAGCAGATCATATCATGCAAGCTACGGGGATTCTTAAAAACGAAAAAGAAGTACTTAGCAAAAAGCAACATAAACGTCTACAAGAAGCAAAAAGAACTTATGACAGACCTGTGTTAATTCACACTCAAGAAGAAGCCATATCTGCTGAAAAAAACCGATCAAACAAAACAAAAACTTGGAGATATTATGCTGAAAATGTTCGAGACTATGCATTTGCTACTTCAAGAAAATTTATTTGGGATGGAATGGCTGTTGATATCAATGGAAGGTCAGTAATGGCTTATTCTTTGTATTCTAAAGAAGCCAATCCATTATATGGTGACCACTCTACCCTAGCTACTGCCCAAACTTTAAAAACCTATTCAAAATACACTTTTGACTACCCATACCACAAAGCAGTTTCTGTTGACGGACAAATGGGTATGGAATATCCACAAATGGCTTTTAATCCTGGAAGACCAGATTTACCAGATGGTGGATATTCAGATCGAATGAAATACTTAATGATTAAAGTTACTATTCATGAAGTAGGTCACAATTTCTTTCCAATGATTGTAAATTCCGATGAACGTCAATGGACCTGGATGGATGAAGGTTTGAATTCGTATGTAGAAATGTTAGCTGAATTAGATTACGATCCAAACTTCCCTTTAAGAAGAGGACTGCCTAAAAACATTGTTTCTTACATGGATGGTGATCAGTCTACAATTGCACCTATTATGTCTAAAGGTGATAATATATATAGTTTTGGTAATAATGCCTACGGTAAGCCAGCAACAGCACTTTGGATTCTTCGTGAAACTATTATGGGACCAGAATTATTTGATCATGCTTTCAAAACTTATTCCCAACGATGGATGTTTAAACACCCAACACCTGCAGATTTCTTCAGGTCTATGGAAGATGCGTCCGCGATGGACTTAGATTGGTTTTGGAGAGGATGGTTTTATACTACAGATGTAACTGACATAGGAATTAAAGGTGTTAAAAAGTTTATTAAAGAAGACTTAGATAAAGAGGTAAACTTTATTGAAGATACCTCAGAAGGTCTGACTTTTTCTGCTGAAAATGCGAAAAAAGCAGATTCCAACTTTTTCTATGAAATTACCTTTGACAAACCAGGTGGCTTGGTAATGCCAATTATTGCCGAGTATACCTATAAGGATGGTACCAAAAAAAGAAAAGTATATCCAGCCCAAATTTGGAGATATAATGACAATGAAATAACCAAAGTGGTAAAATCAGACAAAGAGATTGTAAATATAACTATAGATCCTGATCTAGAAACTGCAGATGTAGATACATCCAATAACAGTTTCCCAACAAAGCAAGATTCTAAATTTGACAAATTCAAAAATAAAATCAAAGGTTAGTATTACAAACCAAATAACAATAAAAAACCACGATATACATCGTGGTTTTTATTTTTATCATATTAAAAACTGGACTTGATTAACTAGTTTTAGTTCTTCGCAATACTAACCAACAGCCAATTAATATTAGAGGTATGCTTAAGACTTGACCTGTATTTAAGGAGTTTAGAACCCAATCTTCTCTTCCATCTATTTGCGCTTCTTTGAAAAATTCTATAAAAAATCTTGAAGTCCATAAGCCTATCATAAATAAACCAAATAAAAAGCCTGTCTTCTGCTTTTTATTTGAATTCCAATAAAACTTCCATAAAACTATGAATAAAATTAAATAACAAAGTGCTTCGTATAATTGTGTTGGGTGCCTTGGTAACATTTCAGCATCTTTTGATTTAAATATTACACCTAGATTAGAGCCGGTTGGCTTACCATAGATTTCAGAATTGAAAAAATTACCTAATCTAACAAAAGCAGCTCCTAAAGCAGAAACTATTGCCATTCTATCTAAAATATAAAGTAGCGGCTTTTGCAAATGTTTTTTACTATATATATACATAGCAATAATAATTGCAATAGCAGCTCCATGACTAGCAAAACCAGTATACCCGGTAAATCTCCATCCATCGATTAACCCAAATACTGCAGATTCTCCTACTGCTCTTTTAAAAGGTAAGAAAATTTCAAGAAGATTATTTTTATAGTAATCCCAACTGTAAAAAAAAACCTCTCCTAATCTCATTCCAACTAACATTGAAATAAAGGTATACATGAAAAGAGTATCAATTTTTTCAATTGAAATTTTATCTTCAATATATATTTTCTTCATAATTCTTAGGCCAAAGATAAATGCAGCAACAAACATTAAACTATACCAACGAATTGTAAAAAAACCTAAATCTATTCCTAATGAGGGGTCCCAAGTTATAGCGAAAAAATTCATATTTATATTTAATTTTATATTATTAGAAATGATTATTTATTCTTTTTTTCTGGAACTGGATCATAACCACTTCCTCCCCAGGGATTACAACTAATGATACGCTTTAAAGATAACCAACCACCAATGATTAAACCTCTTTTTTTCAAAGCTTCAATAGCATAATGTGAACAAGTTGGATTATACCTACAAGTTGAAGGTGTAAAAGGGGAAATAGCTACTTGATAAAATCGAACAAGTAGTATTAAAGGAAAAGCTAAAATGTTTTTAAAACTCACTAGTTATTTTTTCTATAATTAATTAAAAGATTAAGTCATGGTATATGATGTCCCATCTCTTCCATCTTTTAACTGAATTCCCATCGCTAACAACTCGTCCCTTATTTGATCAGACAGGCACCAGTCTCTATTTTCTCTTGCTTCTTTTCTCAGCTTTATTAATAATGAAACTACACCATCAATTTTTCCTGAGTTATTTTGAGCTGCTTCATTCATCAACCCTAAAACATCAAACGTAAAGTCATTCATAGTTGTTTTTAAAGTTTCTAAATCTTCTGAGGTTAAAGATGCTTTGCCTTCTTTTATTTGATTAATTACTTTCACACCTTCAAACAAATATGCTATTAAAATAGGCGTGTTAAAATCATCATTCATAGCATTATAACATTTCTGTTTCCAATCTTTCACATCAAATGTAGATGAATTTCCGAAGCTAACTGATTTTAGAGAATTTATGGCTTCCATAAGTTTATAGAATCCTTTTTCACTGGCTAATAACCCTGCATCTGTTAAATCTAAAACACTTCTATAAGATGATTGTGCCATAAAGAAACGAATAACACTTGGTGAATATGCTTTACTCATTTTATCATTATCTCCTGATAATAATTCATTTGGATTAATAATATTACCTGTAGATTTAGCCATTCTTTGACCATTCATTTCTAACATATTGGTATGTATCCAATAATTTACAGGAGCTATGCCTCTAGCCGCAATATTTTGAGCAATTTCACTTTCGTGGTGAGGAAATTTTAAATCAATTCCTCCTCCATGAATATCAAATTGTTCTCCTAAATATTTTGTACTCATTGCTGTACACTCAATGTGCCAACCAGGAAATCCCACTCCCCAAGGAGAAGGCCATTTCATAATATGTTTAGCATCTGCTTTTTTCCATAAAGCAAAATCTTGAGGATTTTTTTTATCACTTTGTCCTTGTAATTCTCTTGTATTATTTATTAAATCTTCTAATTTTCTTTTACTTAATATACCATATTCATTCGTTTCATTATACTTATGTACATCAAAATAAACAGAGCCATTAACTTCATATGCAAAACCATTTTCAATAATCATTTTTATGATTTCTATTTGTTCAATAAGATGACCTGTTGCAGTGGGCTCTATACTTGGTGGAAGAAAATTTAGATTGTTTAATACGTTATGAAAATCAACTGTGTAACGCTGAACTACTTCCATAGGCTCTATTTGTTCTAAACGTGCTTTTTTAGCTATTTTATCTTCACCTTCATCAGCATCATTTTCTAAGTGCCCAGCATCTGTGATGTTACGAACATAGCGTACTTTATAATCTAAATGTTTTAAGTATCTAAAAATAACATCAAAAGACATAAAAGTTCTTACATTCCCTAAATGCACATTGCTATACACAGTTGGGCCACAGACGTACATACCCACGCGACCTTCATTTAAAGGGTTAAATATTTCTTTACTTTTAGAAAGTGAATTGTATATTTTGATTTGATTCTCTTTGTAGAGTTCCATAAAAAATTAGATGTTTTTTTTATGAGTTAAAGATAGTTACTTTATCAACAATACAGAAATAGTAATCTCTATTAAATTTAGTATTTATATGTTTTTATTTAGATCATAATTAAAATACTTCGAAAGAATTTAGAGTTTTTTAAATAATCTCTCTTTACACCATTTTTATTTATAAATTTACATTGGAATTATGGCTAAAAAAAAAGTTTCGACATTATTTAAAATAGAAGGTGTTTCAAAACAAGAGACAACTAGTAAAATTGCTGCCAAAAAAATTCAATTAAATAGAAATAAAATTCCTACGGCTAAAAAATTTATTTCTGAAATTTTGGCTGGTAATATTAGTTTTTTAAGTAGGGCTATTACGTTAATAGAAAGTTCTAACAAGAAACATCAAGAAAAAGCAAATATTATTTTAAATGAATGCCTACCTCATGCAAACAAATCAATAAGAATTGGTATAACTGGAGTGCCTGGTGTAGGAAAAAGCACCTTCATAGAAGCATTAGGAATGCAATTAACTAAAAAAAAGAAAAAAGTTGCAGTACTAGCTATAGATCCGAGTAGTTCTATCAATAAAGGGAGTATTTTGGGTGATAAAACCAGAATGGAGGAATTAGTTACTAACAAACGTGCTTTTATTAGACCCTCACCTGCGGGTACTTCTTTGGGTGGAGTAGCCCAAAAAACAAGAGAAACTATTATTTTATGCGAGGCAGCTGGTTTTGATACTATCATCATTGAAACGGTTGGGGTTGGTCAAAGTGAAACCATGGTGCATTCTATGGTAGATTTTTTCTTACTTCTAAAAATAGCTGGTGCGGGTGATGAACTACAAGGAATAAAAAGAGGTATTATTGAAATGGCAGATGCCATCATTATCAATAAATCCGACGGAGATAATATTAGAAATGCTAGTATTGCAAAAGTTGATTTCACTAGAGCACTTCACTTATATCCTCAAAAAACTAGTGGATGGAAGCCAAAAGTTTTAACAGCTAGTGCCATTGAAGGTACAGGAGTAAACGAAGTGATAGAGATGATTGAAAGCTACATATCACTAGTGAAAAAAAATAATTTCTTTGTTTCTAATAGAAATCATCAAAATATTTCATGGCTAAAGGCCATTATTGAAAAGAACTTATATGATTCTTTCTATAAAAACAACAAGAATCTTATTGCCCTAAAAAAGGAAATTGAATTATTAGAAAATAATGAAACTACCCCTTTTTCATCTGCGAAAAAATTATTAAAAAATTATAATGGATAAATTTTTACAACAGAAATACCTATTACCCATTGTAATTTTTATTTTTTTTATTGTTAATAGTATTCAAGGAAATTATACAGAATTATTACCAGATGAAGCTTATTATTGGGTGTACAGTCAATATATGGATTGGGGTTTTTTTGATCACCCTCCTTTAGTTGCAGTATGGGTTAAAATCAGTGATTTTCTATTTAATAATGAAATGGGAGTTCGATTTTTTTCGTCGATTTCATTTAGCATACTTGTTTACTTACTATGGAAAACTATAGATCATCCGAAAAAAAATAGATTTACTTGGTTATTTCTTCTACTCATTTTTTCAACAGCGTTATTAAATGTTTATGGTTTTATAACTACTCCAGACACCCCTTTATTACTATTCTTTTCTCTATTCTTATTTGCCTATAAAATATATCTATCAAAAAAAAATACGCTTAGCTACTTACTACTAACACTATCTATT
>JADFAM010000063.1 GCA_015665265.1 Flavobacterium sp. | reverse complement strand
GGTACTGCATTTATGTGGGAGAGTAGGTCGCTGCCTTTCTTTATACTGATACTATCAGTATCTATTTTAAACCTCATTCTAACGAATGAGGTTTTTTTTTGGAGTATATTTATGTATGGCTGTAAAATATTAATAAATTTACACGTTATAAGGTAAAGTTCATTCTTGCTGTTATAGTTTATGAAAAAAATATTTTTTTTATGCTGCGTTCTATTTTCATCTTCCCTCTATAGTCAAGTAGGTGGTGAAAGTGTATTTCAGTTTTTGAACTTAACATCTTCTTCAAGACAGGTAGCACTTGGAGGTGAAGCTCTTACGTTAATTAATGATGTTAATCAACCTATTTGGAACCCATCTGTAATTAATCCTTCTTTAGATAAACAACTATCACTTAATTATACAAGTTATTTAGCTGGGATTAGTATAGGTTCTGCTGCTTATTCTCAAGTTATAAATAGGCGTTTTGGAGCTATTCATGGCAGTATTAAATATCTAAATTATGGTTCTCTTATAGAAGCCGATGAAAATGGATTAGAAACTGGTACTTTTAAAGCCAGTGATGTTGCAATTTCATTTGGTTACGCAGTAAATCTTCCCTGGACCAACATATATATGGGGTTAAATGGTAAATTTATTAATTCCAGAATCAGTAATTTTACTTCAAATGGTATAGCTTCAGATATAGCTATTTTATATTACAATCCTTATAAGTCATATGCTTTTACTATAGTAGTAAGAAATATGGGAACTCAAATCAAATCTTATGATGGAACAATTGAAAAACTTCCTTTTAAAGTGGCTTTAGGTGGATCTTATAAATTAAAATACGTTCCTTTAAAATGGCACTTTACGTTAGATAATCTTCAACAATGGAAATTAGCAACACCAAATCCATCTAATTCAACAAGTGATTTAGAGGGTAATATTACTGATGAAAAAATTTCATTTTTAACTAATGCTTTTAGGCACTTTGTAGTAGGTGCAGAACTTTTTCCGGATAGTCCTATAAATTTAAGAGCGGGTTATAATTTTAGAAGGTCAAGTGAATTAAAATTACAAAACGCAAGATCTTTTAGTGGAATTTCTTTTGGTTTCGGTATTAAAATGAATAGATTGAGATTTAATTATGCATTTTCTAAGTATCATGCAGCAACAAGTGCAAGTACCTTTAGTTTACAATTTGATTTAGATAAAAGATAATGAGCAAAAAAATTACTATTGCAATAGATGGATATTCATCCACTGGTAAAAGTACAATAGCCAAACAACTAGCTACAAAGTTGGGATATGTTTATGTTGATAGTGGTGCAATGTATAGAGCTATGACTCTTTTTTCTATGCAAAATGGATATATTTCAACTAGTCATTTTTGTATAGAAGATTTAATAGATAATTTAGACAATGCAAGTTTAGAGTTTATTTATAATGAATCACTTGGTTTTGCAGAAATGTATTTAAATGATGTAAATGTTGAAAAATTGATACGTTCATTAGAAGTTTCTAATTTGGTTAGTAAAGTGTCTGCTATACCCGAAGTTCGAAGAAAACTTGTTGCCATACAAAAAGAAATTGGAAAAAATAAAGCAGTTGTCATGGATGGAAGAGATATAGGAACTGTAGTATTTACAGATGCTGAACTGAAAATTTTTATGACTTCTTCTGCAGAAACAAGAGCACAACGTCGTTTTGATGAATTGATGCAAAAAGGAGAGAAAGTTAGCTATAAAGAAGTTTATACAAATGTAGTAGAGAGAGATCGAGTAGACACAACAAGGAAAGATTCTCCATTGATAAAAGCTGAAAGTGCCATAGAAATTGATAACTCAGAATTATCCAAAGAAAAGCAATTTGAAATTATTTTAAAATTAGTAGAAGAAAAATTAAGGGATATTTAAATATTTGTGAGTTTGTAATGAAATCTTCCATTTAGGGTTTTTCATCACATAACCTACGATGAGTTCTGTCATTTTCTCTTTTTTACTCCACTCAGGTTGTAAAAATAATTCACAATTACTCTCAACTTTAGCTGCTTGCTCTTCAGCAAATTTAAAATCACTCTTATTAAAGATAATTATTTTTAACTCATCTGCTTCCTTATAGACCTCTTTTAAAGGAAGTTTTGTTTTTTTTGGAGACAAACAAAACCAGTCCCAAATACCAGAGAAAGAATACGCACCAGAGGTTTCAATATGTGTTTTTATTCCGTTTTGTTGAAGTTTTTTTGTTAAGTAATCCATAGACCACATCAATGGTTCACCGCCAGTAATTACAACAGTGTCTGAGTATTTTTTAGCATGTTCAACTATTGTATTTGCTAGGGTTGGAGGATGTAATTCTGCATTCCAACTTTCTTTAACATCACACCAATGACACCCCACATCACAACCACCTACACGAATAAAATAAGCGGCTTTTCCTGTGTGATACCCTTCACCCTGTATCGTATAGAATTCTTCCATCAATGGAAGCATTTTACCTTGGTCTATTAAATCTTTCGTTTCTTTATTCATATTACTTGCTTAAGTAATCTTTTCAATTTTATTTTGTTTCAAATTAAATTGATTGCAAATGTAGTTCTTGCATTTTTATTTTCACTACAAAATGTCTGTTAAACTAGTTCATATTTTAAAAATTAACCTTATTTCTAAAATCTTTTTTTAATTTTATAACAGCTAAAAACTTAATAATCAGTAGAATTTTGTAAATTTGCACGCCTTTTTACGATAACAGATTAAAAAAAGGATTTTTAAGATCATAGATAAGTATAATATCTCTTTGAGTTTTTATCGTTAATAATCTGAATTACAATAAGATACAAAAACATTTTCAGCATGTCTGAAGAAACAAAAAAAACGGAAGCTGCTAAGGCTCCAGAAGTACAAGAAGTAGCTGTTGAAGCTACTACTGAATCTACAGAAACTGTAGAAGTTACAGAAACTACACCTGTAGCAAAAGAAGAAACACAAGAAGACTTTTTGAAGAATTTTAACTGGCACAAATACGAAGAAGGTATTGAAGCTGTAGATGAGTCTAAGTTAAAAGAATTTGAAAACGCTTTAGAAGGAACTGTAGGTTTTGTAAAAGAGCGTGACGTTATTGAAGGTCTTGTGATAAGAATCACCGATAGAGATGCTATTATAGATATCAATTCTAAATCTGAAGGAGTTATTTCTTTGAATGAGTTTAGATACAATTCTAGTTTAGCAGTTGGTGATACAGTAGAAGTTTTAGTAGACAAAAGAGAAGATAGTTCTGGTCAATTAGTTCTATCTCACAAGAAAGCTAGAGTAATCAAAGCATGGGAACGTGTTAATAATGCTCATGAAACAGGTGAAGTTGTTAATGGATTCGTAAAGTGTAGAACTAGAGGTGGTATGATTGTAGATGTTTTTGGAATAGAAGCATTCTTACCAGGTTCTCAAATTGATGTGAAACCTATCCGTGATTACGATCAATACGTTGAGAAAACAATGGAATTTAAAGTGGTTAAAATTAATCATGAATTTAAAAACGTTGTTGTTTCACATAAAGCGCTTATTGAAGCAGATATTGAAATACAGAAGAAAGAAATTATTGGTCAACTAGAAAAAGGACAAGTATTAGAAGGTATTGTAAAAAATATTACTTCTTATGGTGTATTTGTTGATTTAGGTGGTGTTGACGGATTAGTTCATATTACAGATTTATCATGGTCTAGAATTAACCATCCTAATGAAGTGGTTGAATTAGATCAAAAATTAAATGTAGTAATCTTAGACTTTGATGATAGTAAATCTAGAATTCAATTAGGATTAAAACAATTATCTTCTCACCCATGGGATGCTTTAAATGCTGAACTTAAGATTGGTGATAAAGTAACTGGTGAAGTTGTAGTGATTGCAGATTATGGTGCATTTGTAGAAGTATCTGAAGGTGTAGAAGGATTAATTCACGTTTCTGAAATGTCTTGGTCAACTCATTTACGTTCTGCACAAGATTTTGTTAAAGTTGGAGATAAAGTTGAAGCGCAAATTTTAACTTTAGATAGAGACGAACGTAAGATGTCTTTAGGGATGAAACAATTACATCCAGATCCATGGACAGATATTACTAAAAAATATCCAGTTGGATCTACCCACACAGGTGCTGTAAGAAATTACACAAATTTTGGTGTATTTGTTGAGTTAGAAGAAGGAATTGACGGACTTGTATATATTTCTGATCTTTCTTGGACTAAGAAAATTAAGCATCCATCAGATTTTGTTACTGTTGGAGATTCTTTAGAAGTTCAAGTATTAGAATTAGATGTTGAAGGAAGAAAGTTAAACTTAGGACATAAGCAAACTCAAGATAATCCATGGGATGCACATGAGGCAACTTATACTATAGATTCTGTTCATACAGGAACCATTAAAGAGAAAAATGATAAAGGAGCAGTAGTAACTTTTACTGATGGAGTAGAAGGATTTGCACCAGGACGTCATTTAGAAAAAGAAGATGGTACTAAATTAGGTAAAGGAGATACTTCAGAATTTAAAGTATTAGAATTTAGTAAAGAATACAGAAGAGTAGTTGTATCTCATACAGCAATTTTTAAAGAGCAAGAGAAAAGAAATATGAAGGTTGCTGCTAAGAAATCTGCAGAAGCTGAAAAAACCACCCTTGGAGACATTGGAGGTCTTGCAGATTTAAAAAAGCAAATGGATGCTAAAGCTAAGAAGAAGTAATTTTTCTTAATTTAAGTTTAGAAATATTTAAACCACTGTATTTATACAGTGGTTTTTTTATTTATATATTTGATATAATCATATCCATACAATGAAAATTAAATTTATATCATATATTTTCCTATTTATTTTAATAGGTTGTAATTCAGGTAAAAAGGAAGAAGATGCCATTATTCCAAGTGAATATTGGGGTGAAAATCCATGGCCAGAAATTAGAAAAAAAAGAATCAATAAATTATTGCCTAATGCATTGCAAGAAGCTAAAGTTGATTGTTGGCTAGTGCTTTGTAGAGAAAATAATAATGATCCTTTAGCAGATCACATTGGAGGAGAGAATGCAGGAGGTGATGCTGTCTTTTTATTTTATAATGATGATGGAGGTTTTCATTCAAAGGTTTTTTCTCCCATAGGAGAGTCAACAGCCTTGGATGAATTAAATATTCATGATGAAGTGGTTGGTGTTTCTAGAGGTGTATCTTCAATAAATTTAGCTATTGATTTTATAAAGAATAAAAATTTTGAAACAATAGCAATAAACTCCTCAACTACCAATTCAATAGCTGATGGACTATCCTTTACCCAAAGAACACAAATAGAGAGTTTATTAGGAAAAGATTCTAAAAAATTAATATCATCTTCAGAGTTAGTTTATAATTGGTTATCTATAAAATTACCAGAAGAAGTGGCAATTTTAACAAAAGCAGCAGAATTAACTGCTGAGTTTCAAATTGAAGCATACAAAAAAGTTATTCCAGGAAAATCAACAGATGCAGATATAGCAAAATTTTTAAAACAAAAAATGTTAGATTATGGTGTGAAAGACGGTTGGTCTCCAGACCAAAATCCTAATGTAAATTCAGGACCAGATAGGGGTCATTCTCATGCAACAAATAAAATTATTATGCCAGGGGATGTTATTCAAATTGATTTTGGAATAAAAGTTTATGATAGGTGGGTTAGTGATATTCAACGTTTTGCATATGTTTTAAAAAATGATGAACTCAAAGCTCCAGAAAATATTCAATTTTATTGGGATAGTGGAAAGGCTGGAAATAGAGCTGCACTAAGTGCTATGAAACCAGGAGTAAGAGGTGTAGATGTTGATAAAGCTCAAAGAATATTGATGAAAAAAGCAAAATCTGAATTTGTTATGTGGAGTACAGGGCATCCAGTTGGGTATGTTGCTCATGATGTTGGACCTAATTTGGGTGGGTCACAATCAACACACGTGAGACCTGCATCAGAAAAAAGATTAAAGCAAGGAATGACTTTTGCTTTTGATGGTTTTCATGCCTGGAAATTATCTGATACAACACTCAAGACAATATCCGTAGAAGAAATGGCAGTAGTAACAAAAGATGGGGCAAGATATCTTACTCAACCTCAAGAAAATTTAATTTTAATTCCCAACAAGAATTAAATTACAGTTAAGTAAATTTCATTAACCTATTTTTTTTGGTATTTAATTAGAAGTAGATAAGAATAAATTATCTTTGTTAAATACAAAAAAATTGCATGACATTAATCAAATCAATTTCTGGAATTAGAGGAACTATTGGAGGCCAAACCTCAGAAAATTTAACACCCATTGATGCAGTGAAATTTGCTGCAGCCTACGGGACTTTTATAAAGAAAAGAAATCCTTCTAAAGATAAAATTAGTGTAGTTATAGGAAGAGATGCTCGTATCTCTGGTAAAATGATTAGCTCTCTAGTAGCAAACACTCTCGTTGGTTTAGGAATAGATGTAATAGATTTAGGTTTATCTACAACACCAACGGTAGAAGTTGCGGTTCCTTTAGAAAATGCAGACGGTGGAATTATTTTAACTGCAAGTCATAATCCTAAACAATGGAACGCATTAAAATTACTAAATGAAAAAGGAGAATTTTTAAATGGAGAAGATGGAGAAGTAATTTTAAAAACTGCTGAATCTGATGATTTTGTGTTTTCTGAAGTTGATGATCTAGGGACGTATTCAAAAGATCAATCTTATTTACAAAAACACATTAAAGAGGTTTTAAATCTAGAATTAGTAGCTGTTGAAGCCATTAAAAAAGCTAATTTTAAAGTGGTAGTAGATGGGGTAAATTCTACAGGAGGAATTTTCATTCCTGCTCTTTTAAAAGAGTTGAATGTAGAATGCATAGAGTTGTATTGCACTCCAAATGGTCAATTTCCTCACAATCCAGAGCCTTTAAAAGAACATCTTACGGATATTTCCGAATTGGTGGTAAAAGAGAATGCAGATTTTGGGATTGTAGTAGACCCAGATGTAGACAGATTAGCTTTGGTGTGTGAAGATGGTTCTATGTTTGGAGAAGAGTATACCTTAGTAGCTTGTGCGGATTATGTTCTAGGAAAATTAGGAGGTGGAAATACAGTTTCAAATTTATCATCTTCTAGAGCATTACGTGATGTTACCCAAAAACATGGAGGAACGTACACAGCAAGCGCGGTAGGAGAGGTAAATGTTGTCATTAAAATGAAAGAAACCAATACGGTAATTGGTGGAGAGGGAAATGGAGGAATCATTTATCCAGCCTCTCATTACGGAAGAGATAGTCTGGTAGGTGTAGCTTTGTTTTTATCTCACATGGCTCACAAAAAAATATCTTGTAAAGAACTAAGGAATTCGTATCCTAGTTATTTTATGAGTAAAAATAAAATTCAATTAACTCCTCAGATTAATGTAGACCATGTTTTAGAAATGATGGCCAATAAATATTCTAGTGAAGAAGTAAATACCATTGATGGTGTTAAAATTGATTTTGAACAGCAATGGGTGCACCTGCGTAAATCAAATACAGAGCCAATCATACGAATTTATACAGAGAGTAATTCTCAACAATCAGCTGATGAATTAGCGGAACGTTTTATAACAGAAATAACAGAAATTATATCTTAACCATGACTTCCTTAGAACAATATTTTCAACAATTTAGAGATCAAATTATAGGAATTGATCAAGATTTTGTTACTCCATTTGGGCAAAAAAAATTAGTATACACTGATTGGACGGCCAGCGGAAGATTATATCGTCCTATAGAACAAAAGTTAACCAATGAATTTGGGCCTTTTGTTGCTAACACACATACAGAAACCTCTACATCAGGTGCTGCTATGACTTTGGCTTATCATGAAGCTAGAAATATTATCAAACGTCATGTGAACGCAAGTGATAATGATGTTTTGATTACAGAAGGTTCTGGTATGACAGGTGTAATTAACAAATTTCAACGAATTTTAGGGTTAAAAGTTTCAGAGAATCTAAAAGAGCACACTAGCATTCCAGAAGAAATTAAACCGATAGTTTTTGTTTCACATATGGAACATCACTCTAACCAAACATCTTGGTTAGAAACCATCGCAGATGTGGTGGTGGTTCCTTGTAATAGTGAGGGAACTATATGTTTGCACACTTTTGAAGAGTATATTAAAAAAAATGCCGATAGAAAGATTAAAATAGTTTCGATTACTTCATGTTCTAATGTTACTGGTATTAAAACACCTTATCATGATCTGGCAAAAATTATTCATAGATACAATGGATTGTGTTTTGTAGACTTTGCTTGTTGTGCACCTTATGTGAAAATTGATATGCATCCATCAGAAAAAGGTACTCATTTAGATGCTATATTTTTCTCTCCTCATAAATTTTTAGGCGGTCCTGGTAGTTCGGGTGTTTTAATTTTTAATAAGAAGTTATATAAAAATTTGATTCCTGATAATCCAGGTGGTGGAACAGTGAGTTACACAAATCCATGGGGGCAGCACGATTATTTTGATGATGTTGAGACTCGTGAGGATGGAGGAACGCCAGCTTTTTTACAAACCATACGCATAGCACTTTCTGTTCAATTGAAGGAAAAAATGGGAATGGATATGATAAAAAAGAGAGAAGATGAACTTAATGAAAAATTCTTTCAAACATTAGAATCTATTCCAAATATTAAGATTTTAGCTCCTAATCATAAAAAAAGATTAAGTATTTTTTCTTTTTATGTAGAAAATATTCATTTTAACCTCGTAGTGAAATTATTAAATGATCGATACGGGATTCAAACTCGTGGAGGATGTTCTTGTGCAGGTACCTACGGACATTTTTTATTAAATGTAGATCAAGAAACTTCTAATAAAATCAAAAGCCAGATTTTAGATGGATGCTCTACTGAAAAGCCGGGTTGGGTTCGCATATCAATGCATCCTACAATAAAGGATTCAGAATTAGAATTTATAAGTAATTCGCTCGTAGAATTATGTGAAAATATACACGAATGGTCTAAAGATTATGTGTATGATTCTTCAAAAAACGATTATGTACACAAATCAGTGATGCCAATTGAAAAACAACTTGTAAAAAAATGGTTTCAAGTGTAATTTGTACAGCTAGTTTACAGCCATTCTTTAGGAACCTTATTTCTGTGTTTAAAACGCTTATGAGACCATAAATAATAAGCTGGTTGGCTATTGATGTTTCTCTCTGTTATTGCTAAATACTTGTCTGTGATTTCGTAATCTTTAAAATTATTAGGGTGTTCTGTAATGGTTTCAAAAGTAACTTCAAAATACCCTCTTTTTAGTTTTTTGACGCTATAATTTACAACAGCCATATCAAACTTCTTAGCAATCATTTCAGCTCCTGTATGAATAGGAACTTTTATTCCCATAAATTCTCGCCAGTAATGTGTTTTGTGAATTTGTGGAGATTGGTCACTCAATAATAAATATAAGCCCTGAATTCCTTCATCAAAGTTTCGAGTGATAGATTTAATAGTTTCTGAAGTTTTATATCCGATGAAACCAAACTTAGTTCTGGATTTTTTTACGGTTTTATCAAAATATGTATTCCCAATTCTTGTGTAAGCACCAAAGCATTTAATTTTAACATACAAAGGAATACTGATAGACCATTCCCAGTTTGCTTGATGAGCACCCACAAAAGCAATGCTTCTTCCTTTGTCGTATAATTCGTTAATTAACTCTGGATTTGTGAATTTATATCGTTTTAAGAGCGTTTTTTTAGTTATGGAGAATGCTTTAATACTTTCAACAAATATGTCTGTAAAGTGTTTAAAAAAATCTTTTTGAATAGTTTTTAGTTCGCTAAGATTTTTTGTCGGAAAAGCGAGTTGTAAATTTTCAAGGACCACTTTTTTTCTATAACCAATTAGATAGAAAAATAATATATATAAGAAATCAGATAGAATATATAAAACTCTCATTGGTAAGAGAGATAGGATCCAA
>JADFAM010000085.1 GCA_015665265.1 Flavobacterium sp. | reverse complement strand
AGTGAAATTAACTCACAAATGACACTACTTTGCTAGTAAAATAACCGAAATCGATTTCGTTTTTTTTTTGTTCAAAGTAAGTTTTAATAAGTATTTTTACATTTAAATTATGGGAAAAATTAATAAAATAGCCGTAATGACATCAGGTGGTGATTCTCCTGGTATGAATGCTGCAATCCGTTCAGTAGTAAGGACTTGTGCTTTTTACGATAAGGAATGTATTGGGGTGTACAGAGGGTATCAAGGAATGATTGAAGGAGATTTTACTACGCTAACTGCAAGAAATATTAACAATATCATTAACAAAGGAGGTACCATACTAAAATCTGCAAGATCTGATGAATTTAGAACCTCAGATGGAAGAAAGAAAGCGTTTCAGCAATTAAAAGATAATAACATAGATGGTCTAGTAGTTATTGGAGGAGATGGATCTTTTACAGGAGGTGTAGTTTTTAATAAAGAATATAACTTTCCAGTTATAGGAATACCTGGAACTATAGATAATGATATTTTCGGAACCTCACACACTATTGGTTATGACACTGCCTTAAATACTGCAGTAGATGCTATAGATAAAATTAGAGATACAGCATCTTCTCACAATAGATTATTTTTTGTGGAAGTAATGGGTAGAGATGCTGGATTTATTGCGTTGAATGCAGGTGTTGGAGCTGGAGCAGAAGAAATTTTGATTCCAGAAGAAAATTTAGGATTAGACAGATTACTGGAATCTTTAGTAAAAAGTAGAAAATCTGGTAAATCTTCAAGTATAGTTGTAGTGGCTGAGGGAGATAAATCAGGAAAAAATGTGTTTGAATTAGCTGAATATGTTGAAGAAAATATGCCGGAATATGATGTTAGAGTTTCAGTTTTAGGACACATGCAAAGAGGTGGTTCACCTTCTTGTTTTGATAGAGTTTTAGCCAGTAGACTTGGCGTGAAAGCAGTAGAAATGATCATAGAAAATAAAACCAATTTAATGATTGGTCTTAAGAATAATACAGTAATAACTACAGACCTAGAAGAGGCAATTACTGGAGGACATGAAATTAATAAAGAACTCCTTAGAGTTTCTGATATCATGTCAACATAATATAAAAATAAATTAAATAAAAAATGATTAAAGTAGGAATAAACGGGTTTGGTAGAATAGGTAGATTAGCATTTAGATCTGCAATCAATAGATCAAATATTCAAATTGTTGGAATCAACGATTTATTAGATGTAGAATATCTAGCTTACATGTTAAAATATGATTCTGTCCATGGACAGTTTGATGGAGAGGTAGAAGTTAAAGATGGTAAATTATTAGTTAATGGTAATTTAATTAGAATTACTGCTGAAAGAGATCCAGCCAACTTAAAATGGGATGAAGTAGGAGCTGACTATGTTATTGAGTCTACAGGTTTTTTCTTAACTGAGGAAACAGCAGGTAAACACCTAGAAGCCGGTGCTAAAAAGGTTGTATTATCTGCTCCATCTAAAGATCATACTCCTATGTATGTAATGGGTGTTAATAATACAGAATTAAGAGCAGATCAGAAGATTTTTTCCAATGCATCGTGTACTACCAATTGTTTAGCTCCAATTACAAAAGTTTTAAATGATAATTTTGGAATTGTTGAAGGACTAATGACTACTGTTCACGCAGCTACTGCAACTCAAAAAACTGTTGATGGTCCTTCCATGAAAGACTGGAGAGGAGGTCGTTCGTCTATTCATAATATCATACCTTCATCTACAGGTGCTGCAAAAGCAGTAGGAAAAGTAATACCTTCTATGGATGGAAAATTAACAGGAATGGCATTTAGAGTCCCTACCATGGATGTTTCTGTTGTAGACTTGACTGTGAAATTAGAGAAACCAGCTTCTTATGAAGACATTTGTTTAGCTATGAAAGCTGCTTCAGAAAGCGGACCAATGAAAGGAGTTTTAGGATATACTGAAGACCTAGTTGTATCACAAGATTTTGTAGGAGAAACTAGAACTTCTGTATTTGACGCAGGTGCAGGAATTGCCTTAAATGATAATTTTGTAAAAGTAGTTTCTTGGTATGATAATGAAATAGGGTATTCAACTAAGATTGTAGATTTAATAGAATATGCAGCTAGCTTATAAATAGAGCTAACACATACTATAAAAAAGTTGTCTCAAATGAGACAACTTTTTTATTTTACGGCAATCATACTAATTTCAACATTTACAAACTTAGGAAGGTTTGCCACCTCAACAGTCTCTCTTGCTGGAGCTGTATCCTCATTAAAATAGCTTCCATAAACTTCATTTATCTCCGAGAAATTTGTCATATCTGAGATAAAAATTGAGGATTTTACTACATTTTCGAAAGTCATGTCAGCAGCAGCTAACACAGCTCTCATGTTTTCCATTACTAATAAAGTTTCTTCTTTAATAGTGCCAATTTTTAATTTTCCAGAAGACGGGTCAATTGCAATTTGACCAGATGTGTACAATGTATTCCCGGATAGGATGGCTTGATTGTACGGCCCAATTGGGGCTGGAGCTTTTGAAGTTTTAATTATTTTTTTCATGATATTGTTTTTTTAAAATAGTACTCTGTCTGGAGGTTTATTTTGTTCATATTTAAGATCTCTTAATACTCCTTTAACTCCTATAAAAAACACATAAGATTGATTGTTTCCAAATGGCACCCAATTAAAGTTAAGCCTCCAACTATCTAGGTCTCTAGAAAAATTCATTCTAGTAAAAGTGAAGCCTCCACTTTGGATATCATACCCAGAAGAAAACCCTACTTTCCACTTAGGTGTTAAGTCAAAATCTCCTCCAAACATTAATGAATGAGATTGAATCCCTATATCCCTTACTCCGTTGTTTACATATGAGGCAGAATAGGCTAAATTCAAACTCCATGGAATTTTAGATTTGTAAAGTTCTGTAACTTCTTCTTCTTCACTATTGTTTTGTTGGTCATTAGGGTTAGAGGCAAAGCTATTAGTAGGATTAATATTTTTACCGAGTACATCTGGAGTGTTTTGATTTCCGTTTCCAGAATTAGTACGTTCATTATCATCTCCATCAAAATCTCTACTAGAAAGTGTATAATTAGCTGTCATATTGGCTCTAGTTAATCTAAACAATCCTTTTACAAATTTGTCTATCCGTTGTCCGGTTTCATTTATTTGATATGGGTCTAGTGAGGCATTTAAATTTAGAGCTAGTTTATCTTTAAATATTCTAGTACCTAATGAGGCATTTACAGGAGACCAACGTAAGCTATCTGCTGCTATATTATAAGATGAGCTAAAATTCAAGTTATTTAAAATTGTAATCTTTCTATCCTCTTCGTCACTATCGGGGTCTTCAGGGGCTAATTTACCTTCTATGACATTGTTTAGAGAAATTCCGATAGTATTACTTAGGCCAGATCCAGGACCACCATAAAGGCCTATTCCACCCTCAAAAGGAGAGTATGTTTCAAATGCTGTCCCTTCTAAATTACTTTGAACAGTTTCGTTATATCTTTCTGCAAAATCAGGTCTGTAAGAAAAAGAAACTGATGGTCTTATTGTATGTCTAATAGCTTTTAACCGTCCTTTTTTAAAATTAAAGGTTCCGTAAATATTAGTGGACAGACTTAGGCTAGAGCTATACTCTCTAAAATTACTAAAACTACTTATAGTGTCTGAAACTACAGTTCCAAATGAACCATCTGTATTTTGTATTGAAGGATCAAATTCTTTATTAATTTTTTTAAAATTCCATACCTCCCTATAGTTAACTTGGGGAGATAAAGTAAAATAATTTAGTAGTGTAATATTTGTGCTTGCATCAGCCCTATGTTGAACTCCTGCTTTGGCTGTTTTAAACATTTCTGATTTAAAAAAATCATCTTCATTTGTATTGATTCTATATTCACCCTGCATATTGTATGTTAATCCCATTTTTTGGAGTGGATTCTTTTTGATTCCACCTTTTCCAGCAAATGGATAAATTCTACTCATAGATACCTGAAGTGAGGGAAGTGCCATGGTAACAGTCCCTGTGTTTGTATTTTGAGAATGAGTGGCATTTGCACTCATATTAAATGGTGTGCCAGTAAAGGTTTTCTGATATGAAATGGATGAACTAAAGGTATTGGTTAAAAAATTTGAGTTATTAAACTCATTTAATGACTGCCTGTAGTATTGGCTACTACCTAAATTTACTGATGCACTAAAATTAGAATTTGGGCTAGATTTTGTGTCTTGCCTGTGACTCCATCTTACATTGAAGTTAGTGGCCTCAGAGTAATCATCAAAACCTCTGGTACTTCTAATTAATTTTTCAAAATTTAGATTGAAACCTCCTGAGAATTTATACCTAACATAATATTGAGAATTAGTTCTAAAACCCCAGCTTCCATTGGAATATACATCTCCCAATAGTTCAAGGTCTACATAATCATTTACTGCAAAATAATACCCTCCATTTTGAATTCCTATACCTCTATTGGACGTACTTGTTTGAATAGCTGGAAAAATAAAACCTGATGTTCGGTTTTTCCCTAATGGGAAATAAGCAAATGGAAGAAAAACAGGTGTTGGGACATCAGTAATTACAAGGTTACTTAACCCCGCAACTATTTTTTTATTTGGAACTACCTTCGCCTTTTTTACTCCAATATAATAATCAGGTTTTTCTTTATCTGAACTGGTAAATTTTATTTTACGCATATAGATTGTAGAGTCATTAACTCGTTTTGCTTTCTCACCTAAAACAAACATTTCAGGTTCTTGTTTGGTTTTTATACCGTATATAATTGCTTTTTTAGTTTTGAAGTTGTAAACCATTGAATCTTGTTCAGATTCTTGACTACCTTGCTTAAATACTGGTCTTTGACTATATCCTGTACTATCTTTAATGCCTTTAGCAAATAGGGTGTTTTTAATGTAATCTATTACAATAATTCCAGCTTTTAAGTCTATATCAGTATAAACTAGGTGAGCTTCGTTGTAGAGTGTAACTGTTTTATTTTTTGCATTTTGAATAGTGTAATCTTTAGCTACATGTGAAATTAAATCTGTAATGGATTCTTTTGGGCGTATGCTATCTACTTGAACACTATCTTTTTTTTGTGCTAATAAAGAGTCTTTTTTGATAGTTGTAGTTGGTGAAATAGTTGTTTTTGCTATACTGTCTTTGGTAATCATGGGGATTGGTGGAACTTCTGGCTTTATATCCTGTGATTTTATGTTAGTTAGAGAACAACATAAAAGTAAAATTAAAAGTATGTAAGACAGATTTGATTGCAATATTTATTATGCTATTTTTGTGTATGAGTAAAAATATGCTTCAATAACTGAAGCACCAAATTAGAATAGCCAAAATTAGTTAAATTTTGTTGATACATCCTACATATAAAGACAAATTTGATACCAAGATGACCCTAGTCATAGTAGTTGTTTTATCATTTCTCTTTTTCAATTCTTCTGTTGTTTATTCACAAGATAAAAAATTTATTGTGGTATTAGATGCTGGCCATGGTGGGAATGATCCAGGAAATATTGGTAATGGTTATCAAGAAAAAACTATTGCGCTAAAAGTTGTCAAAGAAATACGCAATGAACTCCAAAAAATTAATGACATCAAAGTAATCTTAACTAGAGATAAAGATGTTTTAATTAATCTTTGGAAAAGAGGCGAAATTGCTAACAAAGCTAAAGCTGATCTATTTGTCTCTATTCATTGTGATTCTCATTCATCAAATGCCTATGGAGCAGGTACTTTTGTACTAGGTTTACATGCCAATAAAAGAAATTTTGATGTAGCTAAACGAGAAAATGCTGTGATTTCTCTTGAAGATAATTACAGAGAAAGATATAAAGGATTTGATCCTAATTCAGAGGAGTCTGTTCTTGGCCTAACGTTATTGCAAGAGGAAAATCTTGATAAGAGTTTTTTATTAGCTGCTGATATTCAACAAAATTTTTCCCAAGCTTTAAAAAGAAAAAATAGAGGGGTAAAACAGGCAGGCTTTGTAGTTTTACATCAGACTTATATGCCAAGTGTATTGATAGAGTTAGGTTTTCTAACGAATAAAAATGAAGGAAAGTTTTTAAATTCCAAAAGCGGTCAACAAAAGATGGCTAAAGAAATAGCTAGATCCATCAAGAAATATTACAATCAATTAAAGCTAAATACTGTAGTTGTAAATGATCAGATTTCTATTGAAAACAGCAAAGTTGATGCTATTATTAGAGACGAAGATAAGTTAGAAGAAGAGGTTGTTTTTAAAATTCAAATAGCTTCAAGTAAAAATAAAATCGAACTAAAATCATACAATTTTAAGGGGTTGAAAAATGTTCAAAGAGTAAAAGTTGGGTCTTATTATAAATATTATTTTGGAGTTACTACTATTTACAACAAAGTAAAAAACTCACTTTTAAAAGCAAAAAGCAAAGGGTATTCAGATGCTTACATAGCAGCTTTTAAGAAAGGAAAAAAAGTATCTCTTACCGAGGTTTTGAAATAGTTCTTTTTCCTGTTATCTCACAAAAAATAGTAGTATTATTGTAATAAAAATTTAAAAAATGTCTAAAGAGTTAAAAACAGGTGTAGCTGCGATTATAATTTTATGTTTGGGCTATTGGGGTTTTAATTTTTTGAAAGGTCAAAACCTTTTAGAACCAGCCTCAAGAGTTTTTTATATAGAATATGATAATATCCAAGGACTCAACAAAGCCAGTACCGTCAGTATAAATGGTTTACAAGTTGGTAAAGTATCAGAAATTGCCTTCAATAAAGACACTGTGAAAAAAGGTAAATTGGTAGTAGAAATTGCCTTAGATAATAACTTTGAGTTTTCGAAAAATAGTGTTGCTAAAATTTATTCCACAAGTATTATAGGAGGAGAATCACTTGCAATTATCCCAAGTTATGATGGGGAAATTGCTGTTTCTGGAGATTATTTGATTGGTGAGGTAGAGTCAGATATATTTACTTCAGTAGAAAAAACGTTAAACCCTCTTAAAACCAAAATAGAACGTGTTATCATAGGTGCAGATTCATTGCTAATAGCATTAAACGATGTTTTAGATCTAGAATCTAGAGATAGTTTTAAAAGAACAATAGTAGGTCTAGAATCAACTGTTGGTTCAATGACTACTACAATTGAGTCTTTTAACAACATAGTAGATGCTTCAAAGGCAGACCTAGATATAACACTTCAAAACACAAAAAGAATTACTGAAAATATATCTAAAGTTTCTGACACTCTTGCTAGTGTAGATTTTGGACAGACTGTAAGAACGCTTCAAATTACACTTGAAAATGTAAATGGATTACTTGTTAACATAGAAAACGGTCAGGGTTCTCTTGGTAAGTTTGCAACTGATAACGCAATGTATGAAAATTTAACAAACGCTTCTAAAGAACTAGAGGAATTACTTAAAGAGATGAAGTTAAACCCAAAAAGATTTGTTCACTTTTCGTTATTTGGTAAGAAAGCAAAACCTTACATGAAGGAAGAAAGTAAAAAAGATAATTCCAATGAGTAATATTTAGAGTTATTTATAGTAGTAAAACGATTTACATCAAATAAAAAATAATTAAATGGATTATTTACCAAATGTGATTTTTGCGATAGCATTGCTTTTAGGAATCGGTTTTTTTGTTTCTAATGTATTAAAACTGGTAAGAAACATAAAACTTGGTAAAGACCTAGATAGGTCTGATAATAAACTTGAAAGGTGGAAAAATATGGCAAGAATTGCTTTAGGGCAATCAAAAATGGTTAGTAGACCAATAGCTGGATTTTTACATATAGTTGTATACATAGGTTTTGTTGTAATTAACATTGAAGTTTTAGAAATTATTATTGACGGATTGTTTGGCACTCACAGGGTTTTTCAACCACTTCTTGGAAATTCTATATATGGTTTTTTAATTGGAACATTTGAAATTTTAGCATTTCTCGTTTTAGTAGCCGTAATTATATTTTGGTTGAGAAGAAATATTGTTCAGTTAAAGAGATTTATGAGCAAAGAAATGAAAGGTTGGCCAAAAAATGACGGTAACTTAATTCTCTATTTTGAAATTGTTTTGATGTCTTTATTCATCCTCATGAATGCAACAGATTATTCATTTCAACAGGCGGGTTTTGGAAATCCTATAAGTCAATTTGTAGCGGCTTGGTTTTCAGAGTATCCACTCGAAACTCTCTCTAGTATAGAGCATATAGCCTGGTGGGCTCATATCATTGGTATTTTAATTTTTTTAAATTATTTATATTATTCAAAACACTTACACATTTTATTAGCTTTTCCAAATACGTTTTATGCAAATCTTCAGCCTAAAGGCCAATTTAACAATCTATCATCAGTAACCAAAGAAGTTAGAATGATGATGGATCCTGATGCAGATCCTTACGCCATGCCAGAGGAAGGTGCGGAGGAGGAAATTCCTGAAAAATTTGGAGCTAGTGATGTTACTGATTTAAATTGGGTACAATTACTTAATGCATACACCTGTACAGAATGTGGTAGATGTACTTCTTCTTGTCCAGCTAATATGACAGGTAAAGAACTGTCACCAAGAGCTATTATGATGAAAACCAGAGACCGATTAGAGGAAGTTGGTAGAAATATAGATAGTAATAAAGGTACTTTTAAAGAAGATGGTAAGCAATTACTCAATGATTATATTACACCTGAGGAATTGTGGGCTTGTACCAGCTGTAATGCTTGTGTAGAGGAATGTCCTATAGATATAGATCCATTGTCTATCATAATGGATATGAGAAGATTCTTAGTTATGGAGCAGTCTGCTGCACCACAAGAATTGAACATGATGATGACTAATATTGAAAATAATGGTGCTCCATGGCAGTACAATCAACAAGATAGATTAAACTGGAAAGACGAATAAAAGCAACAAATATGAATGTACCAACAATGGCAGAAATGATGTCCCAAGGAAAAAAACCAGAAGTTTTATTTTGGGTTGGAGCAGCAGGAAGTTATGATGACAGAGCAAAAAAAATTACTAGAGCATTTGTTAAGCTATTACACAAAGCAAATGTTGACTTTGCAGTTTTAGGAACAGAAGAGAGTTCAACCGGAGATGCTGCTAAAAGATCAGGAAATGAATTTCTTTTTCAAATGCAAGCGATATCTAATATTGAAATATTAAACTCATACGAAGTTAAAACGATAGTTTGTACAGATCCACATTCATTTAATACATTAAAAAATGAATATCCAGAATTAGGTGGGAATTATGAGGTGTACCATCACACACAATACATAAAGAAATTAGTAGAGGAAGGCAGATTAGAAATAAAAAAATCCTTAAAGGGTAAACAGGTTACCTATCATGATCCTTGTTATTTAGGAAGAGGGAACGGTGTCTATGAATCTCCAAGAGATATTATAAGAAAATTAGGAGTTCAACTTAAAGAGATGAAACAACATAAAAACAGAGCTTTATGTTGTGGTGCAGGAGGAGCTCAAATGTTTAAAGATGCAGAAAAAGGAGATAAAGAAATTAATATTCTAAGAACAGAACAAGCATTGGAAACAAATGCAAAAATAATTGCGACAGGATGTCCTTATTGTAATACAATGATGACAGACGGTGTTAAGTTTCATGAGAAAGAATCTCAAATAATAGTTAAAGATATTGCTGAATTAATTGCAGAGGCTGATAATTTATAATTCTCATCGAAGAAACAATTACCATCCATGATTATAAAAAATTTTATTAAAGCTGCTAGACTTAGAACCTTACCATTGTCTATTTCAGGAATTATTTTAGGAGGTTTTTTAGCTATGTCAGATGGTTTATTTAACGGTGTTATTTTTAGTTTGGCTATACTTACAACTATTGGTTTTCAAGTAATTTCAAATTTTGCCAATGATTATGGTGATGGAGTCAAAGGTACTGATGCCATTAGAATAGGAGAGGAAAGAATGGTGAGTTCAGGTAAGATTTCTCCAAAGCAAATGAAAAAAGCAATTTTGATTTCGGTTATTCTAACTATTATTTTTGCTCTTTTCCTCATTTATGAGTCCTTTGGTCTAAGTAATTTTGGATATTCATTATTGTTTTTCGTTCTAGGAATAGTTTCTGTAGCAGCAGCTATAAAATATACCGTTGGTGATTTAGCCTATGGTTATAGCGGTTTTGGTGATATATTCGTATTTCTTTTTTTTGGATTACTAAGTGTTTTAGGAAGTTATTTTTTATTTACAAAAGAAATTTATTTTCTTCTAATATTACCTGCTATTTCAATTGGTCTATTAAGTACAGCTGTGTTAAATCTCAATAATATGAGAGACTATCAAAATGATAAAAAAT